>NZ_JBHZPE010000044.1:0-42302 GCF_042787985.1 Peribacillus sp. YIM B13481 | reverse complement strand
AAAGCGAGCATCTGGAGGGGAAATCAACCACAACTCACTACCTGGTAAATAGCAACAAAGTATGTGAAAACAGCCTTCATTTTAAATTAGAAGCGCTTTCATTCCAGTTAACCAAAACGACTCTTCAGAAGTTATCACCCTAGTTTATGTAATCACTGTCTTGTTTGATAATCAAGCTGACCATGTTCATTAAAAATCGTTATTTGCCTAACCGAAATGGACGAAGTCAAATAGTTGCTTATAGTAAATTATGTTATGTGAAATGAAAAACCAGTAATGGAAAATCCATTACTGGTTATATCGGCCCATCCTTTAAATTTTTAGTACTTATTAAAAGAAAAATCGTAATATCATCAAGGAAAGCACTCCAATCATAACCGTACCCAAGAGACTCCTCGTAAAAATGGCAACCAGGAAAGCTGGTAAAGCTGCGGCTAAATTCAATGCATTATCCTTAATTGAAAAGACCTGTTCCGATAATAGTAGCTCTTGAGCCAACAACGCCGCCATTACAGCCACTGGCACATGCTTCAGCCAGTCAATGCCCCACTCAGGAATCTGCATTTTACTAAGCAGCATCAATGGAACGACTCTAGGTATGAAAGTTACAATCGAAGTCCCTATGATGACAACAAGGATATATCCGCTTATTTCCATCTGCCAATCACCATCCCTATCGTTGAAGCTACAATCGTCGCTACTATGACGCCAGTACTGCCAGGAAAGAAGAAGCTTACTGCAACAACGATTAATATGCTGCTAATTGCGACTGCAAGATCTATAAAAAAGGCTTTTTTACTTAAAATTTGCAAAACTAAAAGGCCGATGAACATCGCTGGCAAGGCGAAGTCCATCCCATATTTTTCGGGATCAGGAATCCATTGTCCAAAGAAACCGCCGGCCATATTTGCAATGAACCAATTTAAATAGGCTGCAAGATTCAAACCAAGCATCCATTTAAAATCGAGTTGTTTCTTTTTCTGTGCTGATGTGACGGCCACCCCAAACGTTTCATCCGTTAATAGGGCTCCCGTTATCATGTTTTGTTTCAAACTTTGATGCCTGAAATATGGTGCCAATGCAGCACTAAGTAAAAGATGACGACTGTTAACAAAAAAAATCGTAAAAATAATGGCCGATACTGGATGACTTGCAGCTATCATCCCAGCCGCTATGAATTGTCCTGACCCTGCATAGAGTAAAAGCGACATAAATGCCACTTCAATCATACTTAAGCCTGACGTTTTTTCTACGACTCCTGCAGCAAAACCGATACTTAAATATCCCAATAATGTAGGTATACAATCCTTAACTCCTTGCCAAAAGCCTTCCCCTCCTTTAACTTCGGAAAAGCCATCACTTTTCCATTCAGCACTATCCTGACTCATAAGAATTCCACCCTTATTTTAATAAGTTCCTTCAATTCCCCCCCAGCTTGCCGAGCAGAATTGGCAACTCACTATATATTTCAATGATTTCTTCTATCCGCATTCTCACTAAACCGCTTGAAGAAGGGGCAACGAATTCCATTGTCCGCTTCGATGAAGGATCTCCTTGCAGCCCCCAAAAGATCTTCCGTAATTGACGATATTCCTGATAGACACCCTTGCCAACAAAACAGACAAGTTTAGGTTTATACTTTTCAATTTTCCTTTTTAGCTGCTTCCTTCCTTTTATGTACTCTTCTTTAGTGATTTCGTCAGCACCTTTTGTAGGCCTGGAAACGATATTGGTAAAACCATAACCTAAATCCATCAATGACGAGTCTTCAGTTGGGTGATATTTCCTTGGCGTCAGCCCTGACTCGAAGAGGATTTTCCAAAAACGATTGTTTGGATTCGCATAATGGTGGCCAGTCTCTCCTGACCGAATGCTTGGATTGAAACCAACAAACAATATATCCAGATTTTCCTTCAAATGATCATCGATGCCTTCCATTATAAAACTCCTTTTCAAATCTCTTATATAATTATTGTACAAAACTGAAAAATATTTAACTACCTTTTCCGCCAATTTCACAAACTTATATCCAAAAACTTAACAACGATTTAAGTAGAATGAAAGATGATAACTCCATAATTTTATGACATCCTGTCAAATGGAATATTGAAGATCTATTGCACCTCTTGAATTCAGTATTCTTTTTTCACAGAAAGATACATGCTATAAAACTAGAAAAAACTACACTCACGTCTCTTTATCTAATGAGTGTAGTTTAAGGAATCAAATGACCCCGACCAATTAACACAGCCCCTTTCATTTATTTCCCTAATGAATAGAATGACTGATTAATATGATATACCTTTGCTTAACCAATCGGCATGTACGAATCCGAGGGCATTTCAAACCTACAAAAAAACAGCCATCTGATGGGTGGCTGCTTCTTCATATAACTTATAGTGGGCTATCTACGCGAACATATTCAATCTGATCCAGTGGTATTGTAATGATATCTAAGTTACTTTCATAGCCCGGAGCCGTTTCTGTTAATCGAATTATTTCATCGGTTACTTCATGTAACACTCCCACGATTAAATCACTGCTCGTAGCCACTTCAATCGTGTTCCCAATGTAATGTCTTAATTGTCTATAAAAAATACTAGCTAACAATGCATTCTCCTCCTTAAATAGGCTCTCTAACTGAATTTTGGGCGTAAAGCGGAACAAGTACAACAGATCCAGCTGCTTCAGTTATTACGATATAATCTTCCTCAATAACACTTAATATTCCCGTCACAGGTGCAAAATCAGTTGAAACCGTTACCGTTCTTCCTAGTAATCTTCTTAAAACCCCTTTCAAATCATTGTACGAATCTCCTGATGCCCCTGGGGCTCCAGGTCTCCCCGGAGCTGTTCCATTTTCAATAAGCCATTTATAGTAGAGATAGTCGCAGGAATTCTTTTTATATTGCTTCTCTTGCTTCTCACTGCTCATTTTTTTACCACCTTTTTTATTTTCTATTTTATTCCTTCATCATTTTTCACTTCTTTATTTCCTTCATCCCCAATGCTCGGATTTCTTTTTTCCTCTTCCTTTTTGCAACGGTCCCCCTTCTTTTCCTTAATACAGCACTGAACTCGTTGTCGATCGAGAATGTGTATCCTTGTATGGTTCCAACCGAAAATGAATTTCGATCTGGATTTTTGCTACTATGTTACCTAGATTCGATCTCCTTGAATTCCTTGATCCATCAGAGTCAATTGCTTTCTTTGAGGATTTTGTCATATTGCTGCGCCTTTCTTATATCGCTTCAAAAGTAGTATATTGATGACTGGTCTTTCGGCTTGGACTAAACAACCTTTTTTTTAATTACTTGAATTATTTTTTGAAGGTTTTACAAATCCATGTCCATTTCTTTAAAGGCTGAATATGATACAGTTGAGGTGATAACTATGAAATATAGACAAATAAGGGATTACATAAGCTTAATTCCTTCATGCTACAAAACATCTGAACTAATCGAAGAATGTCCGGATACAGGGTCAAGTCAAGCAACTTACCCATTTTTCAAATGTTCACTTCCTATTAATATTGTTTTTTCAGAAGCATTAAATAATGGTTATTATGTTAGATGGGGGCAATTTGATGCTGACGATATTATTTGTTGTGCCGTAACTAGGACGGATCAAGAGCCCATCTCATTCTTAAGACAAGAAATAAACAGCGTTATTTCCCCATTTTCTTCAAATCAAATTAAACTTCTTTCATTTCCTGAATCGGGTGAAGTTTCCCCAAGAGGGAAGATATCATGAAATCAATAAGAGTAATGATGGTGTTAGATGCGATGGATGTAAGTGGAACGGAAACGCATGTTTTGAGTCTTGTGAAGGAATTACAGTCTAGAGGGATTTATACAGCAGTTGTTACAGGAAACGGGAGTATGATAAGTCGATTACGAGAAACGGGATGTAAAATTCATCAAATGAATTTTCCTAAAACATTAACAATCAATTCCGAGGCAGAATCTCTATTATTAAACAGTTTGGTAGATTTGTTACGAAAAGAACAAATTTCACTAGTGCACGGTCACCAGATTACATCCGGCAACATCTCTGCCAAGGCAGCGAAACTCTCAAACATTCCATTCGTATTCACTCTTCACGGGACATACTTCCCTAAATCCGACATAAAAAGTGTCTTACGGATTACAGATGCCGCAGTTGCAGTTAGTGAACCGGTAAAAAAACAAATTCAGCCATTTTTCCCTAAGAATATTTCAATAATTGCAAATGGTATTGATACAACCGATTTTTCCCCTTCCCCTTCATTGGAATTAAGGAAAAAAATGAATATTCCTCCGAAAGCTAAAGTAATTCTTTACTGCAGCAGGATAACTCGACATAAAGCAAAAATCTGCATGCTTTTAATCAAAGCCTGCAGGGATTTAAAATTAAAGGATATTCCCAACCTTCATGTGATCATCGTAGGCAACGGAAGCCAACTAAAGGATATTAAGAATATGGCAGCAAGTATCCATTCTTCGTGTAAGGAAGAGTTCATTCATTTCACCGGGGAACAACAAAATGTGAAGGACTATTATGCACTTGCAGACTATGTTGTAGGTACTGGCAGGGTCGCTTTGGAAGCAATGGCATGCGAAAGACCCGTTATTTCGTGTGGAAATCTCGGATACTTTGGTGCAGTGAATAGTAATAACTTTCAACAAGCGTGGGAATGCTACTTTGGGGATCATGCTGCAAAGCAGGCCAGCAGCCAGGCCATTATTTATCGGGACTTACGAAACCTCCATCAATCAAGTATTGGGGTTCAAACAGGCAGGGATTTAAGAAAATTGGTATTGGAACATTTCGATAGTAAAAAAAATATATTACCGCTTATTGAATTATATGAAAGCACAATTCAATCATTTGAACAGCAGCAGGCCATAAATTAATGGTTCTGCTGCTGTTTTGAAATATAATACTCTCACAATGATAAAGATGTTCTAGGATAGGGGTGCTCTTGATTCTTTGCTAGGAGAATAAAACTACATAGATATTGGAGGCATAAGTCTCTCGATTTTTAGGATAACTAAAAAGCGTATACTTAATGGACACAGCTATGGGGCTGGGAACTGATTGAGTCTATAAATAGGATCTAGTTTCATCGAATGACTTTAA
Source organism: Peribacillus sp. YIM B13481 (assembly GCF_042787985.1). Taxonomy (NCBI): domain Bacteria; kingdom Bacillati; phylum Bacillota; class Bacilli; order Caryophanales; family Bacillaceae; genus Peribacillus; species Peribacillus sp. YIM B13481. The sequence goes on along the minus strand of NZ_JBHZPE010000044.1, from coordinate 37,181 downwards.
TGACTTTTCTCGTAGGTATTTATGTACCTACGAGTTTTCATAATAGGTAACTGAATTTCCTTTTGTATACATCAACCTCTGCCTAACTCGGGAATTAGGAAACATTCTGCTGTTGTTGTTCGATATGATCATCTTTTCTTGCTGTGGACATCTTATTGATGGTAAAAAGAATTCCTGAAAGCCATATAATCACGATGCCTGTATAGATATATATATGGGCTTCAATCGGAATCCATGCGGCTAATAGGGTTCGTACATTGATTAAGATAATGAAACCACCTACTAAAACACCCATTAATTGAGCAGGTAGCATTCTGACGAGCCAGGCTGCAATTGGTGCCGCAACCACTCCGCCAATAATCAACGCGGCCACCCAAAGCCAATTGACCGCTTCCCATCCAAGAGAAAGGATAAAACCAAGACTTCCAAAGAAAGCGATGGCAAATTCACTCGTATCTACAGTTCCTACGGCTTTTCTCGCAGTCATCCCTTTTTTTGACAATAAAACAGGCGTTGCAATCGGGCCCCATCCACCTCCGCCAGTTGCATCACAAAAGCCGGCAAAAAGGCCCAACGGAATGGATTGTTTTGCGGTTAATGGGTTTACCGTTTCGTTTTCCTTTGACGGTTTAAAAATAAATAAAAAGCGGAATAAAACGTACACACCAAGGCCAAATAAAAATATGGCAATATACGGTTTAGCTAATTCGGCAGGAAGGTTGCTCAGGAAACATGCACCTACAAATGCGCCCACCGAACCTGGAATGATCAAGCGATAGACCATATTTTTATCCACGTTCCCAAACTTTATATGTGAAGCTCCGGACACTGCTGTGGTCACTACTTCTGATAAATGAACGGATGCCGATGCTACTGCAGGGGCAATCCCGAATGTCAACAATAAGGAAGTGGAACTCACCCCATACCCCATTCCAAGTGAACCATCTATTAATTGGGCTAAAAACCCGATAAAGGCTAAAACAATTAACTTTTTCATGACCTTCCCCTTTTTCAATAAAATAGAACCTTGATAACATCGACCCGACAGACGGTTACAGTTGCCTGAATAGATCATTCAAATTTCTTTTAAGACACGAAGAGGCACCTAACCAAAATGAAATGACATGTTGGTTAGGTGCCTTCAGTTTTTCTGATCAGCCCAATGATTTACTTATTCAGCTTCTACTGGCAAAAGCCTAGCTAAAAAACGATATCTTTCTTTTAGGGAATATTTATAAACATCCTCTATTGACTCTTTCAACAACTTAGATTTTGCCTCTTTTGAAAATGAACTCTTCTTAATAATCATCCTTGCTTCAAAAAGGAATTCAAGATACTCTTCAAATGACTCATCATATACTTCCCCTAAGTCATTCCGGATTTTTTTTGCCAGTGTCGGACTTGCTCCATTGGTAGAAACACTTATGGAAAGCATGCCTCTATTCAATGTAGCCGGAATATGAAAATTACCCAGCTCATGATTACTAATTACGTTTACTAACTGACTTTGGGATGTATTCTCATAAACTCGTTCATTAACTAATGTAGAGTTTGTTGCAACTATGATTAAAAAGGCATCTTTATAGTCGGTTTCTTCCACTTCTTTTAGTAAAACTCGAACCTTGCCTTCTTTTTCCAATAGTTGAAATCCCTCGCATATCTCAGGGCTTACGATGGTCACTTCAGCACCAGCTTCCAACAAGGGGCCGGCTTTAAAGTAACCTATTTTTCCACCGCCGATAATGACACACTTCTTGTTCGCGATATTAAGCGTAATTGGATACATAAGCTCCCTCTCCACTCACTTCATGAATTCGTTCTGATATTGCATGTTCAATCTTTGGATGATAACCTAAGTAACGGCAAAGTATGATTTTTTGCCTTCCCTTTTTTTGGATCTTTCTCAGCCTATTTTCGATTGACTTCATTAAGATACCAGTAAACAATAGGTAAGGAATGATAAAAACTTGGTTTGGTCGGGATTCCTCAGCAAAATCCAATGCTTCTTCAAAGCTTGGTGTGGCAGCTGTCAAATAACATTCCTGGACCCGGCTTTTAGGAAACCTGTTCCTAAGCAAATCCGCTATTCGGCCTAAATCCCTTTTCACATCGGGATCACTGCTGCCCCTTCCGACCAATAAAACCAAAGAATCCTCAGTAACCCGCTCTTTTGTTTCTTCCAACCGTTCCACTAAAATGTCAACCATTTTATCACTGACACCAATCGGTCTTCCGTATCTCAAGTCAACTGCAGGGAACCGTTTTTTCATTTTGTTCAATATGACTGGTATATCATATTTTGCATGTACAGCAGTCAGCAATAGAACGGGAATAGCGATGATTTTCGTCGCTCCTTTTTGTACACACCGTTCGTAGGCGTCTTCTATCGTTGGAGTTTCCAATTCTAAGAAGCAATACTCCTGAATGGAATTTGGCTGTGCTGCCATACAAACTTTAATAAAGTCAATGGCTTGGGCTGAAGCTTCTTTAACGCGGCTTCCATGGCAAATGTATAAAATGGCTTCCATTAAAATGCCTCATTTGCCAACAAATTTTCGGCTTGTTTTGCTTCAAACCATTTAATTTTTTCACGCAAATTAACGACATCGCCCACGACTATCATGCAAGGGTTCGAAATCTGTTCGTTTTTGGCCGTATCCACTACATTAGCCAAGGTACTGACAGCTGTCCTTTGTGTTTTTAAAGTCCCCCAATGGATGAGAGCTACCGGAGTCTCTGGACTTTTTCCATGCTCCATAAGTTTTCCTTGAATATATGGCAGGTTTTTAACACCCATGTAAATGGCTAATGTATCGATTCCTTTTGCAAGGGCTTCCCACTTGATATTATCCTCTTCATCCTTTTTCCGATGACCGGTGACGAACGCGAAAGATGATGCGTGGTCCCTATGTGTAACTGGAATTCCTGCATAGGCTGTAGCGGCAATTCCAGCTGTAATTCCTGGTACAATTTCAAAGCTCACTCCACTTGTGGCAAGGGCTTCCGCTTCCTCTCCGCCTCTACCGAAGACGAATGGATCGCCACCTTTCAATCGGGTGACGACTTTTCCCTTTTTTGCATATTTGATCAGGAAACGATTGATAGTATCTTGCTGCAATAAATGGTAATCCGGAAGTTTACCGCAATTAATCAACTCTACATCGGCTTTTGCATAATTTAATAGATCTTTATTGATAAGTCGATCATATAAAATGACATCAGCTTCTTGAATGCATTTTAATCCTTTTAATGTAATTAAATCTGGATCTCCGGGACCGGCTCCTACTAGATATACTTTCCCCATTTATGCAACCTGCCTTCCCTTAGAGAATCGTTTCGAATTCCGATAAAATGAAACCAGCTCCATTTTTAATTTTCTTTTTTTCGTATAATGAGATGTCGTCCACCTCAGGCATTTTCAAATAATGCTTTTCCAGCTCGATATCAACAAGTTCAAACGCCTTTTCATCTGAATCGGCAACAATGATGACATGGATTGGCTCTTCCTTGATAGTGACTTCAAATCTGTATAGATTCATGAATTGCTTACCTTCCCCTATTAAACGGCCACTTCGGCCATTATATCATCAAGCTTACTTTGTAACTCTGCTATTCCTACCCTTTCCACAAAATCAAGGAAGGTTTCGGATAGAAGCTTTGTTTCTTTGAAAAATAGGATTAGTTCTTTCAGAACATGATAGAGCTGTTCAGCTTCCACTTTTCCTTTAAGTTTTTCATTGAACTTCCCGCCTTCATTCAGCGTTCCTCCGACGTATATCTCAAAAGCTTCGACCATCTTTTTGTCCTGATTTTTCATTTTTATGCCTTGAAGCCCTATTTCGGCGATTGCTCTTTGACCGCAATTATTCGGACAACCGACCATATGCATCCTTACAGGCACATCGAGATCTATTTCCTTGTCCAGTGTTTCAGAAATGGTCCTCATTCGTTTTTTTGTTTCAACGAGTGCCAGGTTACAATACTCGATGCCTGTACAAGAAACGGAATAACCAATGAATTTTTTTGGTTGATATGGAAATCTTTCAAAGATGGATTCCTGTTTTAATTCCTCAAGTTTTGCATCCGGCACATTTGGAATGATTAAATTTTGAGAATTACAGTTGCGGATTTCACCATTTCCATATTTCTTCGCAAGTTCGGCAAACTCGATCACTTCGTCTGGATTTAGACGACCAACTGGTATATTGACTCCAACATAGTTCAGACCATCTTGTTTTTGTTTATGGATGCCATAGAAATAACCTGCATTCCATCCCTTCACTGCACTTTCTCCCTTTTCAGGAAGCGGCCCCGTGTATTCCAGCAATTTTTCCTTGAATTGTTCAGGACCCCAGTCAGCCACAAGGAATTTCAATCGGGAGCGATGACGCTTTTCACGGTAGCCAAAGTCACGGAATATGGTCGTGATGGCTGCTGCTACTTCGACTGTTTTTTCAGGTAAAATGAATAAGTCAAGTTCTTCTGCCAGCATCGGAACGGAGGAAAGCCCCCCGCCCACTTTTACGTGAAAGCCAACTTCCATTACTCCATCAATTTCTTTTGTAGCTGGATTGAATGAAACACAGTTGATTTCAGCATTCGAAGCATTATGGATATTAGCACTAATGGACATTTTATATTTCCTTGGAAGGTTCGAATAGTCTTCGTTAAGGCGGAAATACTCAAATACATCATTTAGGACTTCACGTGTATCAAAAATTTCGTCAGGGTCGATGCCAGCTAATGCATTCCCGATGATATTACGTGTGATATCACCGCATGCACCGGCCGTAGTCAGTCCAACCTGTTCTAAACGGCTTAAGATATCCGGGACTTGTTCGATGGTCAACCAGTGAAATTGAATGGCTTGACGGGTTGTAATATCATATACATCCCTCCCATAATCTTTAGCGATGTTAGCTAGTGCCATTTGTTGATCATAAGTCAGGATACCTCCGGGAATAACGACACGCATCATCCAGTAACCAGCTTCTTTTGGCCGTTGCAGGTATAGGCCTGCCCATTTGAACATATCCCAATTCTCTTTAGGAATGGAATCAAAACCATTTGCAGCGTAATGTGGAATATCATCGAATATCTTCAATCCGTCTTTTTCCAATTTCCAGATTTCCGTTTTATTTTTAGCGATTAGTGGATTTTCCGACCAAAATTTCTCGTAAACCATTACATTTCCTCCTTGATTAGATCGCTTTCTTTGCTGTCAAATAGCCGATTACCTGTTCAACGCATTCTTCAATGCTGTATTGGTCGGATTCTAAAATGATTTCCGGTTGTTCAGGTTCTTCGTATGGAGAGTCGATTCCGGTAAAGTCTTTAATGATTCCCTTACGCGCCTTGTCATACAGACCTTTTGGATCACGCACTTCGCACTCTTCGATCGGACATTTTATGTATACTTCAATAAACTCGCCTTCTTCGAGTAAATCACGTACAATCTGCCGATCAGCTCTAAAAGGTGATATGAAGGCGGTCAATACGAACTGCCCACTATCCACGAAGAGCTTGGAAACCTCACCTATCCGCCTGATATTCTCGGTTCGATCCTCTTCAGAAAAACCTAAATCTTTATTTAAACCATGGCGGATATTATCACCATCCAAAACATAACTTCGAATATTCCGATTATATAACTCTTTAGCGACCGCGTTAGCAATCGTTGATTTTCCGGAACCCGAGAGTCCTGTAAACCAAAGAACTGTGCTATCATGCCCGTTCTGCTTCCGGCGGAGCTCTTTGGTCAATGACGTTTCATGCCAAGTGACATTCGTACTTTTACTCATATAATAATCCCCCTCATCATGTGATCCTTCAATTTATGTCCAATCAGTTATAAACTTCATTCTTTTTTAGACCTTCGATCAGCACCTCGATGACTTCTTTACGGCTAAAGGTAGCTGGAGGAATTTCTCCATTTCGCAACATTTCCCTTACCTTCGTTCCGGAAAGGATGACATGGTCTTCCTTTCCATGCGGACAAGTTTTAGCTGAAGCCATATTGCCACATGCTTTACAGTAAAAACTATGTTCAAAGAATAATAGTGTGATCCCTAATTCATCCGCGTTAAAATTCCCAAAGATTTTTTGAGCATCATATGTGCCGTAATAATCGCCCACACCCGCATGATCACGTCCGACGATAAAATGGGTGCAACCATAATTTTTACGGACCATCGCATGGAAAATGGCTTCTCTTGGTCCTGCATAACGCATGGCAGCAGGGAAAACGGCAAGAGAGACACGATCCTTGGGATAATATTTATCAAGCAGCACTTTATAGCTCTCCATTCGTACATCTGCCGGAATGTCATCGGATTTAGTGGCCCCTACAAGAGGGTTTAAGAATAAGCCATCGACAATCTCCAAAGCTGTCTTTTGAATGTATTCATGCGCACGGTGAACAGGGTTCCTCGTTTGGAATCCGACAACGGTTTCCCAGCCTTTTTCAGCAAAGGCTTTCCTTGTCTCAACTGGGTCCAAATAATGGGCTTGAAATAGCGGACGCTTTATTCTCTTGACTAATTTTATTTCTCCGCCGACATATACATCCCCGCGGTTATATAAATTTCTTACTCCAGGATGCTCCCCATCATCCGTTTGATATACTAAAGTCGCTTCCAATTGTTTATCGGGAGTGAAAATATCAGAAACGGAGAGGACCCCATATGTTTCACCCTCATGAGTCAGCTTCACTTCTTCACCTATAATAAGAGATTCTGCAGCTTTTTCAGTCAAAGGCAGCGTAATCGGGATGCTCCAAACATGGCCGCTGCTAAGTCTCATATCCTTGACAACTGTCTCATAATCACTTTTCGTAAAGAATCCTTTAATCGGACTGTAGGCACCAGTGCCTATCAATTCAAGGTCACTTAATGCTATTTCATCAATTTCGATTGACTTTGTTATTTTACTAAAATCATATTTTGGTTCCCAAAGATCGATTAATGTTCCTCCGTGCGGTAGACTGATTGTCATGCTAATTTCCCCCTATGGTTTCTATTTATTTTAAGATAAATGCAATCCGCATTCTGTTTTTTGCGCACCTTGCCAACGGCCTGAGCGTAAGTCATCGGCATTGATGGCAGGTGCTGTACACGTTTTACAGCCAATGCTCGGATATCCATTATCATGCAGGATATTATACGGAAGTCCATTTTTGTGGGCGTAACGCCAAACATCTTTCCATGTCCAATGAATGAGTGGACATATTTTAATCGATTTGAACTTATTATCCTTGTTGATATACTCGGTCAGCGCCCTTGTTTCGGATTGCTCCCTCCGCAGTCCAGAAAGCCAGGCTGTTGCCGTTGAAAGCACATCAGTAAGCGGAGTGATTTTCCGGATGTTACAACACTTATTGGAATCACTAACCCATAATTCATCTCCATATTCCGCTGCTTGTTCCTCAAGCGTCAAGGCAGGTTTCTTCATTTCGATCGAAAGCTTTGGATATCTCTTTTTCACTTGATCGATCAGTTGGTAAGTTTCCTCGAAATGTACATCTGTATCCAGGAAAACAATTTTTGCCGATGGGTTGACCTTCGCCAATAAATCCGTAAGCACGATGCCTTCAATACCAAAACTACAGGCATAAATGAGTTTGTTTCCATATTGTTCATTCGCCCATTGCAGAACTTCCAAAGCACCTTTTGTCTCACTATCTTCAGGAAATGCAGGTAAATCCCCGGTGTTGAAATTTTTATAATTTATTAATGCAGCCAACTTTATTACCCCCTCTAAGAACTTGCTCTATGTTTCACAGGTTAGAGTAACTGTAGATCCATTCCCGTTGTAATCTTCTCGAGTTATATGATCCTAGGAAAAAGAGACGAATCTAACCAATACTCTTTTTATATCAGTTAAACCCGCCTCTAGTTTTTCTAGTCAGCAGATACCTTATTTAATTCTTAGTTTTTCATTTCTTTCCATTTGAATGATTTTACCATCTTGGACAATAAGTGTAATGGATCCATATTTCATTGAATTAAGCATTTCTTGAAGTCGTTCAAATATTTCTGCAAGCTGATTCTCTTTATCCAAACCTGTTCCCCCTTTAAGGAATTCCGGAATATCTTTTTTTAGAGGCTGATTAAACGAATTTCTTAAATTTATATAATTCCTAACAACCTTACATTGCTATGGTTTGCCAATAATTTTTTCGAAAAACAAAAATCTTTCCATGATGGAAAGATTCCAAGGTAAATATTCATTACCTTATCTTCCAAAATGATCAACATTTTGTTGGATGTAGCACCTTGCATATCATGCAGGTTGCTGGACTTCAAAGGGCCAATTCCCTCCGTCGCTCTGGATAAGTTTTATTATTTTAAATATTAACATAAATTTAATCCTTGTCAATGGAGTTTTCTTATAAATTAACTTGGTTTAATATACTGGATGAACTGTTATTTTTATACACACTATTCCATTAATGATTTTATGTTCATTTAAATACGAAAATAGACTCATTTTTTTAGTTAAAGTCTCCAAAAAAATGCGCCTATTTCATTAATTAGCCTATTATTGACGTCTGGAATTATTTTTAAAAAAAATATTCGAATACCAGTCCTTTTGTTGAAGTCGATAGCTTGCAGCCATTAATTCCTTAATTGAATCGCTTCTACAAATTCCTGAACCTGACTCTGAACCCGATCCACTAAATTCAAATCATTAATCGGGTTTTCTGAATTCTGTTTATCTATTTCCTTATCCACAAAATATATGCCCTGCAACGGCTCGCCTTTCAATATTGAAATTAATGGTTTAAGCGCGTAGTCTATCGCCAATAAATGCCTGTTACTTCCGCCAATCATAATTGGCAGCACTGGCTTTCCCTTAAAAGCTCCTTCTGGCAGCATATCAATCAAGGCTTTCAATATGCCTGTGTAAGAGGCCTTATATACAGGTGAACCAATAATAATTCCTCTAGCTTCTTGAATTTTTTCTGAAAGCTTTAAAATTTCTTCACTATTATATTTCCCCTGGAATAAATCATCTGCTGAGAATTCCGTAATTGAGTAATAAGTTGTGGTAAATCCTTCTTTTTCAACTAAAGATTGAATATGTTTTAGTGATATGTCCGTTCTTGATGGAACCGCTGGACTTCCTGATAAAATTACGATTTCGCTCATTATAAATCCCCTCCATGTTACATGATTTCCAGATAAAATCCTCATAATGTCATATCGTGCAGTATGTATTTATCGTAATAGTCTGAAAAATATAAGTCAAATTTTACACACCTGTTTATTTAATTCACGAATTGACTTCGTCAATAAGAATGATCGCTACCCATTCAAAAATAAAACGGTCATATTTACGACTTGATGCTCATGCCTTTAAATATGACCGTTTTATTATGTATGATTGTTTTTCCCATGAATACCATAAACCAAAAGTTGAGCAATGCTCTTAATTCGCTCAGCAGTAAAATATGGTTCCTTTTTCTGTTGATGAATCTCATAATGAGTGGATAACGCCAATGTGAAGGAAATGATCCCTACATTAAATAGAATAATATCAGAAATATAATGTATCTCTCCGCTATCTATTCTTTTTTGTATTTCTACATGTTTGGCATTCGGCTTGAAAATCTGATCCACATATTGCTTTGAAATATCTTGATCGAATTGCGTTTCCCGAAATAATATCGAAAATTGTTCTTTATTTTCCAGAATTTTGTTTATCATGGTGCAAACGTGATTCTCCACAAGATCATCCGTAGATAGATGGCTAGTCCCGTCTTCAGACTCCTCTTTTTCATTAGGAGTAATTGTAGCCAGAAGCAAATCTTTTTTGCTTTCAAAGTATTTATAAATAGTAGCTTCGGAAACATTGCATGCAGAGGCAATTTCATTCGTTCTTGTCATGTCAAAACCTTTGGTGGCAAAAAGCGTCCGGGCTACATTTATGATTCGTTCTTTGGTTTGCTGCCCTTTTTTCAAAAATATCAACCTTCTTTTATAAAGATAAGACCGGTTTCACCAATCTATTTCCCATGATATCTCGATGGTGCTAATCGGTCAATATTACCATTGATCTATAGAAATCAATATTCCCAAATATCATATATAGAAAATCATTTAAAAGATGCATAGCCATCATCAACCATGACTACACTTCCATTGATTGCATCCGCTTCTTCCAAAGATAATAGATAGACAGCATTTGCGATTGCTTCTGGCTTAATTAATTTACCGCGCATTTGACTTGCATGCAATTTATCGATGATTCCCATATCCTTATAGCCTTGTATGATTGGAGTGTCAACACCCCCTGGTGCAATGCCCACTACGCGTATTCCGTAAGCACCCAATTCCAAAGCAGCTGTCTGTGTCATCATCCTTACGGCGCCTTTAGACGCTTGATAGGCGAAAGTCCCGTGGGAAGCTAAGTAGCCAAACACAGAGGCTGTATTTATAATGACACCATTGTTACCTAGTTCCTTCATTTTTCGTCCCGCTGCCATGATTCCAAAGGCCACTCCATGCTGGTTCACACCAATCGTTTTGAAGTACCCTTCCATATCTTGATCGAGGATCATCCCACCGCCCCCGATGCCGGCATTATTAAACATGATATCGATCCTTCCGTATGCTTCCACCGCTTTATTGATTAACGCTTCAACCTCTTCAAGCTTAGAAACATCCGTTTTTACATAAATGGCCTCTCCGCCATCCGCTTTAATCCGTTCAACGGTTTCCTGTCCCATTTCATCATTAAAATCCGCAACAACGACCTTGTCCCCTTTTTCTGCGAATTTCAAGCATGCTGCTCGGCCAATTCCGCTTGCTCCTCCTGTAATAACTGCAACTCTTGCTGTCATATACATTCCCCTTTCAAAGCCAAAATAAAAATGTAAGTAAATACTTACTTTTTTTATTATAGAACTATAGAATAGTAAATTCAAGCAATATATTATTTTAATCACTTTCAGTCAATAATGCATAAAAGTAAAAGCTGTCCTAATGATAGGATAGCTTTTACTTTGGTTAACAGGTTTTCAATTCTTCTTTAAATATGGATGTCTTCACCATTTCTATGAAAAGCTGCATGAAACGATCATCCCCTGTTAATTCTGGATGAAAAGCACTGACAAGGACATGTTCTTGTCTCGCAGCCACAACATTCTCTTCATAAACAGCCAATATCTCCACATCTTCTCCAATACCATCCGCGAATGGCGCCCGGATGAAAACTGCCTTAAAAGGTTCTTCCAGTCCTTTGATTGATAGTTCGGCCTCGAAACTATCCCTTTGGCGGCCAAACCCGTTTCTTTTCACGGAAATGTCCATTAGTTCAAGATAGGCCTTCTCATCACCATTCAATTCTTTGGCCGCCAATACCATCCCCGCACATGTACCGAAAATAGGTTTTTTATGTTCGAAGAAAGTTTTGATCGGTTCCATAAATCCGTATCGATCCATTAGCTTTCTCATCGTAGTGCTTTCTCCGCCTGGAATGATTAAGCCATCGATTTCATGCAACTGTTCGGGTTTTTTTACTATTATTGCTTGTTGGCCGGCAGCTTTGATTTGGTTCAAGTGTTCTTCGACTGCACCCTGTAATCCCAAAACACCGATAGTTATCATATTACCATCCACGTTCCTGCATCCGTTCTGCTGGAGCTAGTTTAGAAATATCAATTCCTTTCATTGCACTGCCCAACTCTTTGGACAACCGGCCAATCAACTCATAATCGGTGAAATATGTAGTAGCTTGAACGATTGCCGATGCGAATTTTTCTGGATTCTCTGATTTAAAAATACCAGATCCCACGAATACGCCATCTGCTCCCAATTCCATCATAAGCGCTGCATCTGCTGGAGTGGCAATTCCGCCAGCTGCAAAGTTAACTACAGGCAATTTTCCTGTCCGTTTGATTTCTCTTAAAATTTCGAAAGGGGCACCGATATTTTTTGCTTCAGTCATTAATTCATCATCACTCATGATGCTCACTTTACGAATTTGGGACTGTACCTTTCTCATATGACGCACAGCTTCCACAATATTACCCGTACCTGGTTCTCCTTTTGTACGAAGCATCGATGCTCCTTCGCCAATACGGCGTGAAGCTTCGCCTAAATCACGGCAACCACAAACGAAAGGAACTGTGAAATCACTTTTTAAAATATGATATTCTTCATCGGCAGGAGTCAGCACTTCACTTTCATCGATATAGTCCACTCCCATGGATTCCAGAATCCTTGATTCAACAATATGGCCAATCCTTGCTTTAGCCATGACCGGGATAGATACAGCATTCATTACTTCCTCAACGATTCGCGGATCCGCCATTCTTGCTACTCCACCAGCAGCACGAATATCTGAAGGAACCCTTTCCAATGCCATGACTGCAACAGCACCTGATGCTTCAGCGATTTTTGCTTGTTCTGCATTAATGACGTCCATAATTACGCCACCTTTTTGCATTTGTGCCATTCCTCTTTTTACTGTGTCAGTTCCTAATAATTTTTCCATTTCTCTTCCCCCTAATATTTGCATTTTTTAGATTTGTTAGGCTTAGTATAAAAAAATGTTGACCGCATTGAAAGTGTCAGTTTTAATAAATTTAATGGGTTCAGTTAATTTTATCTAAAAAGGTGGAAACAAAATGAATATGCTAACTTGTGATTTAAATCGATTTAGTGAAGTTCCTTTGTACGAACAATTATATTCACATATTAAAAAAGAAATCATTGATGGCCGTCTACTTTACGGCACAAAACTGCCCTCCAAACGTAAATTGGCAGAGTTCCTTCAGATTAGTCAAAACACTGTCGAGACTGCATATGAACAATTAACTGCTGAAGGATACGTTGAAGTCATACCAAGAAAAGGTTACTATATTCAAACATTTGAGGATCTAGAGTATACACAAACCAACCAAGTTTCCTTGGAAAAAATTAATGATAAAGAAGGGGAAGTGTTGTATCATTTTCATCCCAGCCAAATTGACACGGAAAACTTCCCTTTTGAAAAATGGAGAAAATACACGAAAAATAAAATTGATGAAGCACATCAAGAACTTCTTTTACTGGGGGATTCTCAAGGAGAATATGAATTACGATGTGAAATTGCCCATTATTTGTATCATGCACGCGGAGTTCAATGCGTTCCCGAACAGATCATCATTGGTGCAGGAATGGAAATTTTATTGCAGCAGCTTGTCCTTCTTTTCGATAAAAATACCATTTATGGTGTTGAAGATCCAGGGTATCACTTGATTCACCGGATATTACGCAGCTACCCAAATGAAGTCCATCCACTGCAAATTGATGAAGAAGGCGTAAAGGTCAACCCAATTGAGAATTCAAAGATCGACGTAGTGTATGTCACTCCATCACATCACTTCCCCTATGGGACAATCCTATCTGTTAACAGACGGACTCGATTGTTGAACTGGGCTCAAGGTGCAGCAAACCGCTATATTATCGAAGACGATTATGATAGTGAATTTCGTTATAGTGGAAAAACAATTCCTTCCTTACAAAGTATGGATGCTGGTGAAAAGGTGATTTACTTAGGATCATTCTCCAAATCTTTGATGCCATCAATTCGGATCAGTTATATGGTTCTTCCCGCCCCATTGTTACAAATGCATCAACAGGAATTATCCTTTTACCATTCAAGCGTTTCACGGATTGATCAACATGTGTTGACACAGTTCATGAAGGAAGGGGATTTCGAAAAGCATTTAAATCGGATGAGGAAAGTTTACAGGCGCAAGTTGGATAAAGTGATCGATCTGTTTAAACCCCATGAGCAAATAAACATCATTGGTGAACGCTCAGGATTACATATCGTTCTCATCGTTAAGAACGGCATGGACGAACAGACACTTATTCAAAAGGCAAACAAAGACCATATTAAAATATATGGACTTTCCACATATTCAATCGAAAAAATTGACGAAAATCCTCCAAAAATCATTTTGGGCTTCGCGGGGATTCCTGAAGATGAATTGGAAAAGGCCATTCACCTTTTATTGAAATCATGGGGTTTATGAAGACGTGAACTTCTTTAAGTTTGTCGATTAAAATGGGGTTCGGAATGCTCTCATCCCGATTCCCTTTCATGATTTTAATATAAGACTTTTATTTGTGATGAAACCAAATTGAGGAATTTTGCGACACTCCTGCCAAAAGTCTGGAGCCTCCTCACCGCTAGATGCTTGCGGTGAGGAGCTTGGCAAGGAACCGGCGGGAAGAAGCCTATTTCAATATGTGGACCGCAAAAAGAATGCTACGGAATCCGAATAATGCGGAACGGTCGAATAAAGTGCGATGTAGGACGAAAAAGTACGGTGTACGGCCGAATATTTGCTCCGGCTGAAAACAACTGAGACGTTTTTTTAAAAAAATACTGCAGGCAAACTCGCTTTTCTTCGAGTTTGTCTACAGTCTGAGAAGTTCACTGTCGTGAACTTCTTTTTTTAACTATTAGATAAATATTGTTCCAACATATCCTTTGGTACCATGCTACCACCTGTCGCCCAGATGATATGTGTGGACTGGTTCATTTTATCCAGCAGTAACATGGAAGTCATCATACTGGAATCTAATCCTGAAGGCCTTCCGACAGCCAGTCCATCCGCTTTAATCAAATTATCGATTCCAAATTCCTGTGCCGAGACTTTATCATGAAGACCTGTCATCAATCCGGGCGTCATGCATGGTGAATACGTCGGCTCTGCAAAAAACAATGAACATCATCCTCGAAGGCCAGCTTAAGCTCATATTTGATACCACCGGGACCACCGCCGACACCGCATGGTAAGTACACAAATAAAGGGTGATCTTCGTCAATTGGAATTGGCATATCTTTCAGCTGATTCTTCTGGCGTGTTGCAGCCGCCGCGTAACTGAGCAGCAGAACCATTGAATTTTCAGCATCAATAAAATGGCAATCGGGATTAAGTGAGCTTCATAACGGCCTTCTTACAGCTTTACTATCATCATCATATACTTTTACAATGACACCAAGACTTGTCAATTTTTCCTTTTTCCACTGTTTGCCATCTACCGACATATGGACGTTACGAAAGGCATTAACAATATAATTTGCGAACCTATCCAATCTGTCCTCTGCCGATTTAACTCTGTTCCGCTTGGACGATTGGATCTTCTTGAACGGCTCCGTAATCTGGATTCAGCAAGAAGACTTCCATCCATCTTTATAAGATTTTAAAGTAATGGATCTTTCGCCTTCCACTCCGTCATCGATAAAACCTGCGATTTTTTGCTTCTCCATAGCAGTCCCTCTTAGAATATGTATAAAAACAGTATTCATCATCTGCTATAACGCAACAAACTGCCATGGAGATTAATCATTTTTTTAGGGAAAATCAGCTTAGAATGTCAAATTCACTTTTAATTTCCCTCGCACACTATTAATAAACCAAATTTCCTCAGCGCTATTAAGGTCAGTTTTTAAAATGGGCTTTTCCTTGATTTCCTTCTTCCTTATTAATTCTTGACGAAAAGTTCCAGCGAGCAGACCTGATTCCACAGGAGGGGTATAGTAGTCACCATTTATCTTCACCACTACATTCCCGTTCGTGAATTCCGTGATGAATCCTTCTTCATTCCAAAGTAGAACGTCAACGAAGTCAGGATTATTCTTTTGAAAGCCTTCATATACATCACGATTAGTCGTCTTATGACAAAGAAAGGGATTTCCACTTGATATTGGAGTTTCAGCCAAGATAGCCGTTAATTCTGAATCAAGCGGCTTAATTGCTTGTCCGGAAACTTCCATTTCACCATTTTCTTTAAGCAGTACCCTTACCTTTTGCAATTTGCCTTGGTTTAAATCCGCATACTTTTGGAGTTCATCTCTAAGTTTCATTTCAAAGAACTGATAATTGAAGTAATCAGCAGATTGTTTCATTCGATCTATATGATCATTCAACAAATAATATTCGCCATCGCTTAGCTTCATCGATTCCAATAATTCGTAAGCAGGCCTTTCCACCGTCAATAATTTGGCCTTTAAAAAGGCTTCGTCATATTCTTCGGTTAACTCGGAATCCCAAGTGATTCCCCCGCCTACCCCATACTCGGCATTACCTGTTTCCTTTTCGATCACGACCGTACGAATCGGCACATTAAAAACTGCTTCGGATTCAGGGGTGATAAACCCGATTGCACCGCAATAAACTTCACGTGGTGAATTCTCGATATCAGTGATGATTTCCATTGTTTTTATTTTAGGTGCACCTGTTATCGAACCACATGGAAAAAGGGCCTTGAATATATCAATGATTGTTGTTCCTGGTTTCGTATCAGCTGTTATTGTGGAGGTCATTTGCCAAACGGTCGGATATTTTTCAATTTCCTTAAGTTTTGGAACCTTGACGCTTCCTGGTTCTGCAATCATTCCCAAATCATTTCTGAGCAGGTCCACAATCATGTAGTTTTCAGCTTGATTCTTTTCCGAGGCTGCTAACCAGTCTGCATTGTATTGATCCATTTTCAGTGTCGTTCCCCGCTTTACCGTTCCTTTCATAGGCCTTGTAATTAGCTGATCATCTTCCCAGCGGAAAAACAACTCGGGTGATGCCGAGAGGATACGATGTGTCCCAACGTTCAAATATGCACTATAATTCGATCGTTGAGCTCTCTTCAAGCGATCAAAGAAAGCGAAGTCGTCCCCTTCGAACTTGGATTGCAAACGCATCGTATAATTCACTTGATACGTATTGCCCTTCTCAATTTCGGATTTTATTTTTTGAAAGCCCGTATGATAGGTTGTTGAATCCATTTCTGATTGCCATTCAGCTAACTTAAAAGCCCCTGGCATTTTTTCAGGGAATTCTTCCGGTTTATCAAAAATACCGAACCATAATAATGGCATTTTGGCTCCATCTTTTACTTTAAAAGATTTTTCAAAAGCAGGTGCCGCTTCATAGGATACATATCCCGCTGCATAATGCCCCTGGTCGATCGCTTCCTGGACTTTTTGAAATTGAGGAAGGACATCCCCAATGGAATGGGCAGTAAACACTTTTTTCGGCTTCGTAAAATAGAGCGGCCTGCTCTCACCTTGTTTATCTGTGAAGTGAAATATTAAGGATATAGGATCTTCTCGTTTCATTCTTCTCTCCTATCTTTGTTTAAAGAGTCAATCGGTATGTATTTTATAAAAAAGCTTGCAGACAAGTGATCTGCAAGCTCATTCATTGACACTTATTTCATTCCAGTAACTTCTGCAATGATTTCATAAGAACGAAGGCGTGCATTCTGATCATAAATGGCAGAGTTTATAATCATTTCATCCGCCTGTGTTTCATCTAAAAAGGTCTGTAACTGCTCTTTTACCTCTTCCGGATTTCCGATAATGGAGGCATTCAATTGTTTCATGACAATGGCCTTTTCATATTCTGTCCAGATGCCTTCCATCGTATCAACTGGAGGAGCAAGTTGTCCAGGTGTGTTCCTTATCAAATTCAAAAACTGCTGTTGATAAGATGTGGCAATCCTTTGTGCCTCATCAGTTGTATCAGCTGCAAATACATTGACACCAACCATCACATAAGGTTTATCGAGAACGTCGGATGGTTGGAAATTATTGCGGTAACGAGCTAAAGCCGGTTGAGTATTTTCAGGGGAAAAATGGCTTGCAAATGAAAATGGCAATCCAAGCTGTGCTGATAATGCTGCACTGAAGCCGCTTGAACCAAGAAGCCAAATCGGGATGTCCTGTCCTTCGCCAGGGATGGCCCGAACACGATTATGTTTAGAATCCGCATCTAAATAACTGCGGAGCTGCGCCAATTGTTCAGGAAAATCCTGTCCATTATTACGCACATCACCCCGGAGCGCCATGGCAGTATATTGGTCGCTTCCCGGAGCGCGCCCCAGTCCTAAATCTATTCTACCGGGATACATTGCTTCCAATGTTCCAAATTGTTCTGCGATAACCAGTGGTGCATGATTTGGTAGCATTATGCCTCCAGAACCCACACGAATTCTTTCTGTCTTCCCTGCAACATATCCTATCAGCACGGAAGTTGCAGAGCTTGCGATCCCAGGCATACTATGGTGTTCTGCAACCCAGAAACGGTTGTAGTTCCATTGTTCCACATGTTTTGCTAAATCTATTGTATTTTTAAAAGCTCCCGAAACTGTACCACCTTCAACAATTGAAGCTAGGTCCAGTACGGAAAAAGAAATGTCGCTAAGTTTTTTTCCATGTTGATCAGCATTCATATCTTCAACTTCTTTCAATTATGATATTAAATGGACGCAAAGTCATCATATAGAAAATGCACACAAAATGCACATAAAATGCTCGAAGGGGATTAATTGTTAAGGAGTTCCTTAGCAATCAAGCGATAAGAATTCAGCCTGTCCTCCAATTTATGAGTGATGGTTATCAGCATTATTTCATCTGCTTGATATTTTTCCTGAATTTCCAAAAGGCGATACTTCACTTGAGAAGGTGTACCAAAAATCAGTTTTTCATGCATGGTTTCCATCAGTACTTTTTCTTTTTCAGTCCAATCATGATTCCTTACCTCTTCTATACTTGGAACCTGTTTTCTGTTCCTTTGTCCAATTTGTATTTTCCATAGGGTGTTGCTAAGAGCGATTTCTTTCGCAAGTTCCTCGGTTTCTGCACATATGGCCGCAACCGAAACGATCGTTTTTGGCTCTTCAAGAAAACCTTTTGTTTGGAAGTTTTCACGGTACTGTTGAAGACTCTTCAATCCATCATTTTCACTCATAAATTCACCAAATGCGTATGCAGTACCATTTTCAGCAGCAAGTTTTGCACTTTTCCCGCTTGTTCCCAATATCCACGGTTCAGGCGGTACCTTTGGGATAGGAGCAGCAGAGGTATTTGAAAACAAATGTTCTTTCGGGAATTCATCTCTAAGAAAATTCAACAGTTCCTGAACAAGTTCAGGCATTTTGTAAACATTCTGCAAAAAATTATCGGATAATGCCATCGTAGCTTCGGCAGATCCCCCAGGAGCACGTCCTATGCCCATATCGACCCTGCCTGGAAATAGGGTGGCAAGCATATTATAAATCTCTGCTATCCGATATGGCTTATAATGCGGAAGCAGAACTGCCCCAGATCCAATTCGTATATTTTTTGTTTGCGCACCAATATAGCTTATCAATACCTCTGGAACGGAACATGCCAATCCCGGCAGATCATGATGTTCAGTTAACCAGATCCTGCTATAACCGAGTCTATCTCCTTCTTGTGCAAGTTGCAGTGAAGCCTGCAATGCCTCTTGTGCTGATTGTCCGGTTGCAATTGGTGATTGATCTAAAATGCCCAGTTTCATTTTGTTACCTCCTTTCTTCTCTTTCGTAACGTAATGGTAAATCATAATTAGCCGAAAGTCGCCTGAAAAGCTTGGTTTGTTATTTTAGTTTGCAACCTTTAGCGGAAATTATATGGAGTTGAATCCAGACTGGAGTTTGTGAGTGGAATATATATTCTGACGAGGTCTTTGGTTTAATATATTATTATTTTAGAAGGTGTTCCTATTGATATTTATTCTATCGAGGTCACTTAGGGAATATACACTTTGAAAAATGAAGAAAAGCCCTAATATAGGGCCTTTCCAGAGCTATTCACTTTTTATGAATTGAGATAGTAATTCATCAGCCATTATTTGCGAATCCAAACGAGCCGCTATAAATGGGGGCTGGATCCGATTATTGGACTCTACGGGCAAACCTAACCAGATTACTCGTTTATCAAAGATGATAAAGGAAAAGGAAACTGGTGAACAAATAAAATGATCAGAGATGATATCAGGGTTCCTTTTTGCTGATATGATCGTCAATTTCACTGCAGGGTTTCGTTTCATTAAAAACTCTTGCCATTCTTCCGACAAACTGTTCAAATCCGGCACTGCTATTACCAACTCTTGTTTTGTTGATTCAATATCTTCCAGAAAATCGCCTAACTTACGGGCATGCATCCATTTTAATTTCGGGTGCTGGTGTTTAACCCATTTTCCAATGTCTTTCTTTGACACAATCTGATCATTTTGAATTTGATGATCGACAAGTTGACGAAGTGTTTTGCTGCGATAAACATGTTTGTTAACAAATGAAGTGTCACTAACATGTACGAACTTACCCTTAGTCCTTGTTATTGCAACGTTAATGAGCCTTTCACTTTCTCTTCCGGTCAATAACATTCCTGCCCTGTTTTGCGGATAACTATCAACTGTGTCAAAAATCATCATCTCCCGTTCGCTTCCCTGGAAACGATGTACAGTTGCAGCGATGATATCGGCCGTTTGCCGTTCTTTGGCATATAAATCATCCAATAGTTTTTCCATCAAGTCTGCCTGAGCACGATACGGAGCGACATAACCAATTGACCTTGTCCCTCCCACATAAGCTTCATGAATCAGTTGAAAAGATAAAAGTAATTGCCATATATTCATTCTCGAGTGGGAAGTGCGTTCCGTGATGCAATATTCCCCTGATAAGCTAGTATCTACAAGTGCCGCCGCCTTATTGGCAAATGGTTCCGCCAGCATGATGCTCTCCCTGCTTGTGGCAACACTTTCATGATCACCTACAAAATTGTTATAGACGACACGATTAGTGAATGCTGAAATATCCGGATGCATGCGGCGCTGTTCTTTTAGTAGGAATAAATGAGGATGAAGTTCCCCTTCCTCCACAGACTGAGCAACACCCGCCCGATGAAAGATGTCTTCCTTTAGCCAAAGTTTCACAAGGGAATCACGAGCGGAAGCAATAGGCGGCAATTGTTTGAAATCACCACAAACGATAATATGTTTGGATAACGCTGCAGCGAAAGCCACCTGTGGTACGTAAGCCATGCTCGCTTCGTCCAAAATTACTAGATCATACTCCTTTTGATAAACCGTTTCATCATTTGCGGCCTTTGCCAAGGTCGTTCCGATGATTTTTGCTTCTTTTACGAATTGCATCTCTTTATGGCGTATTTTCTCCAAAACTTTTGCCAGTTTTTTCTCTATCTCGATTAATTGATCCGTATCCCTTTTGCTGAAGGAGCCAGCCAAGTCATGTTTTAATAAACGTTTCTCTTCAGCTAGCTGTTCTTTTTCGTTAATTAATGCCGGTTCATGTTTACCTAATAGTTGCCCCGTAACAATATCATCATGGATGGCAAGGGATTCACCGATTTGAGACCCATAGCGAAGCACATCGCCTTCTTTGAAAAGATCTTTCTTTTTAATGAATGAAGAAATTTCAGCCATCAAAACATCGACAGCCTGGTTGCTATGGGACAAGACCAGCACTTTTTTATCTTGTAAATAATGATTGGCCACCGTACGTGCCAATGTATAGGTTTTTCCTGTTCCAGGTGGACCCCAGACAAATGTGACAGGATTGAACTTCGAGCGGGCATATAATTCTTTCACACTGCTTAGTTTTTCATTTACAGGATGTTTTTGCGGCATGGACGGATCCATCAGGCGTTTGATCCGAAGCCTTTTCTTTTTGCTTCTCTTGATTTCGTCCAAGCGGATAATCAATTGTTCAAGCAATTCCCATGGATCATGGTATAAAAAGGCTTCGCCGATCATATCGCCTAACGAGCGATCAAAAACAATGATTATACTTTTCCCTTCCGATGAGAGAATCCTGCCATCCTGTTTAATTCCTCCCCATTCAAGTCGAACGACGGAACCGACAGGAACTTTTATCGATGAACCTGTTTCAAAATAATAGCTGAAAGAACCGTCACTTGTAAGCAGATGACCGTTCGAAACCAGGTATTTTGTGCTGCCATATTTTTTTAAATGCAGGATTTCAAGCTGAAGTGCCTGCTGCCATTCTTTTATAAAATTAACTGTTGAATTCATTTTTTCACTTTCCTCACAAAATATGCCATTGAAGTATTAAGAAGCTGGCCCAGTGGCTAGGCTCTGATGTAAAATAATTTACTGTCCATATGGAATTGTTTACAAAGGCACCTGTTTTTTTACCATATAAAAGAAGGCCCAATCAAAAGATTGGGCCTCTCATACGCCAATAGTGTAACTATAGCATTTTTATAACAGACACACCATGGGCTCTTTTGGAAGAAATGGTTTAGATTAGCCCTCTGACAACTCTGTGAATTCGTCGACAAGATCACTGAAAATCCTCATTGCGTTTTCGATTGGATCAGGTTTAGTCAAATCTACGCCTGTTTTCTTAAGCAGCTCCAATGGGAAATCGGAACTCCCGCTTTTCAAGAAGGTCAAATAACTTTCAAGAGTTTTTTGGTCCCCAGAAAGGATCTTATCTGCGATTGTAATTGCTGAAACGTAACCAGTGGCATATTTGTAGACGTAAAACGGACGATAAAAGTGTGGGATGCGTGACCAGCCAAACTTCACTTCTTCATCAAAAATTATCTCATCTCCATTATAAGCACGGAATATCGATTCATAAGCTGTGTTAAAAACCTCGACATTTAGAGGCTCATCATTTTCAGCTTTTTCATGTACGATCTTTTCAAATTCCGCAAACATCACCTGTGTGAAGAATGTTCCTTTAAAACTATCTATGAAATGGTTGAGTAAGTGTTTTTTCTTTTTCACGTCTTTTGTTGTTTTAATTAAATGGCGAATCAGCAGGATTTCATTCACTGTGGACGCAACTTCAGCAACAAAAATGGAATACCCTGCACTTATTTGCGGCTGGTACTTTGAGCTATAGTATGAATGCATGCCATGTCCGGATTCATGTGCAAGTGTAAATACA
Organism: Peribacillus sp. YIM B13481; assembly: GCF_042787985.1. Classification (NCBI taxonomy): domain Bacteria; kingdom Bacillati; phylum Bacillota; class Bacilli; order Caryophanales; family Bacillaceae; genus Peribacillus; species Peribacillus sp. YIM B13481. The sequence goes on along the minus strand of NZ_JBHZPE010000044.1, from coordinate 14,439 downwards.
CTGTCTAAATCATCACGGTGATTTAATAAGATGAAAGGATGAACACCATAAAGTCCTAAATTATAAGCGCCTGAACGTTTTCCAGGTGTTTCCCTGACGTCGATGTATCTTTTTTCCTTAAAGGTTTTCAGAATTGTGATATATTCTTCGCCAAGAGGTTTCAATGCTTCCATCATCAAAGCAAATCCATCATCGTAAGAAATCTCCTCTTTAGCACCTTCGACCAATGGTATACTTAAATCATATGCACGTAGTTCTTCTACACCGAGCAATTTTTTTCTTAAATTGATGTATTTATGCATGGGTCCAATATTTTGTTTAGTAGACATAATCAAATTATCATATACTTCTTTTGGAACCTGATCTCCGAATAAGGATTTTTCCAAGGCAGATGGATAATTTCTTAGTTTTGAAAGATTCACATTATTCTTGATTGCCGTAGAAAGTGTGGAAGCGATGGTATTTTTCAACTGTACATATGGCTGATAATATGCGATATACGCCTCTTTTCTCTTATCACGATCATCGTGTTCAATCAATTTGGAATACATTCCTCGTGTAAGCTCAACCCTTTCGCCGTCTTCATTCGTGACTTCCCCAAATTTAATATCAGCATTGTTGATCATCCCGAACGTTTTTTGTGGTGCTGAAAAGGCTTCGCCTACTTGAGAAAGGACCTCTTCTTGTTCTTTCGTTAACACATGGGATTTATAGCGATAGGAATCCAGTAGATCTTCTTCAAAATATTTTAAGCCCTCGATTTCTTTTATGTACCCTTTTAATGTTTGTTCTTCAAGACTCAAAAGAAATGGCATGAAAAAGGCAGATGCATTACTAATTTTTTGCCCTAACTGACCTGCTCTATCTTGTAATGCCTGCGATGAGGTAACCCGTGTATCCAAATCTGTTTGCAGCATGGCATATACATATAGCTTGTTATAAATGTAGCCGAGTTCCTCACTTAATCGTAAATACTCGAACAAATCTTTAGCAGACTGAATATGCCCATCATAAGTTTTTAATTTTTCTGTCATCCTAAGGACTTCTTGATAATCTTTTTCCCAATTGGCCTGATCATCGTAAATATCCTTTAAGTTCCATGTTTCTTCTTCTTTGATTTCATCACGTGATTTAAACGTTTGCATATGACACTTCCTTTCAGGCTTATAGGCTTACCCTTTATTATAATCGACTTTCAGAAAAATCTGCATAGAAAAACCAGTATGCTAAAAATACATACTGGTTTTCTTTTTTATCAATTAGAATTTTGCTGCAGTTTCAGCAACCTTTGCCAATCCTGCTGCAACGATATCCTGTGTACGGTCTGGATATTGATTATGTCCCTCGATAACAACTGTTTCCGGGGTCGTTATGCCCCATAATTTTAAATTCATCGTTACGTATTTCACTGCCATTTCAGCAGCCTCCATTCCAGGTAAAGCATAATCCGATCCGCGAGCATTAAGTACAGCCACTTTTTTCTCAGGAATAAGACCAACTGGGCCTTCAGCAGTGTATTTAAAAGTTGTACCCGCTTGGGCAAGATAAGAAATATATGTTACAAGTGGAGCTGGTACAGTTGCGTTCCATAGTGGGAAGGCAAATACCACTTTGTCGGCAGCAAGGAATTGATTCAAGTATTGTTGCACGATATCAGCAATCTCCACTTCTTCCTCAGTCAATTCCATACCTTGGCTGCGTTTATAAAGGGCAGTAATTGCTGTATTTCCATAGTATGGTAAGTTCAGTTTAAATAAGTCCAATTCAGTTACTTCATCGTTACTATTCGCTTCCTTGTATGTGTTCAAAAAAGCTTCATACATTTTCACGCTAATGGCTTGATCCGCTGGACGGTCATTTGATTTAACAAATAATACTTTAGACATTGTCAGTTCCCCCAATAGTTAATTTTTATATATTTGCCATGAAAAAATAGTACAGTTTCAAAATAAATATTCAATCCATATATCTCGAATTAACTGCAATTACTACATTCACATTATAAGACTGATAATCCAAGAAGGCAAGAAATATGTTTTTTATATTAAAATGGGCATTTCAGGAATTTTCTCTTGGTTTTTTTACAACCCTAAAGTCATAATAAACCGAGAGCAATTTGCCCTCGGTTAAGTTAACTCTTTATGATGGAAGGGACATTTCCCTTTTATCGGCTCTATATCATCCCCGATGAAAAATTGTTTCCATTCATTATGATCTACATCACCAAAATGACTGATATCAGGATGTTTAGGCAGGTTATCCCATTCCTCTACTCGTTCACGAACTTTTTCACGTGACATAATCCCGCCTTTTTCCGTTCCTTCTAATCCTTCAAAAATCATCCGGGGTTGAAATCCAAGAACAAGGCTATTTCCTAAATCACGGGTTTTTCGCTGTTTATAAGCAGGTGCATTGCCAAAGACGAAGATTGGTTCACCTGCAAAATGATAGTCCCATAAATAATGCTGGGGATCTTTCGGCTTTTTAATTGGCCAAGGTTTTTTATCCTCTTTATGTAGGTATTGCAGGATATCCCAAAACTTTTTTCGGTACAGTCCTATATCTCCCTCTATTTGTTCAGGCTCCATAAAGACAAACAGGCCATGCCTGATATATGGTGGTTCTTGAAATAAATCCAGAAAGCTTTCCACTGCTTTTGGAAGATTGGACCAATCTTCCTGTGTGATATAAGCATAACGAAGTTCCCCTTTATTTTCAGCTTTCATACCAAAATAACAAGGAAACGTTTTATCCGTCACTGTATTATGGAAAGTTTGATATTCTTTAATTAGCCATTGCGGCACTCGATCGGGATTTGTCATATCTTCTTTCGTTAACAAATTTGAATTAACAGTCAGCATCATTGTTCTCCTTAAATCGTTTTACTAAATGATACCCACTATAAATAAACTAAAACATCTCTCGAACTGCCAATCACCACAATCAGGTACACCTCATGTAAATTCTTCTTTATTTAAGATTTGATAAGTGCCTCCCCGTTCCATTGTGATTCCAATTCCCACTCAAGAAATGTAATACCGGTTCAGCAAAAAAACAATTGACTCCGCATGATAATCATTTTCTTTCCTTTAGGTTAACCTAACAAAAAACAAGGAGTGATGTTTGATGGCAAGGAGAAAAAAAATTCTGGTAGCTGAAGCGCGAAAAGGACTCGATGATTTAAAAGCCAAAGTTGCTGGTACAAAGAATCCTGAAGAGGCCAAGTTTGAAGTAGCAAAAGATATTGGCGTACCGCTGAAAAAAGACTATAACGGTGAGCTGACATCCAAGCAGAATGGAAAAATAGGCGGAAAGTTAGGAGGCGGCATGGTCAAGGAACTTATAAAGATGGCACAGGAAAACTTAGGAAAAAAACATTAACCTTTCAATCCAAAATGTTACGCTCGCTTCAGTAGGCATATCATCGAAAACTGACAAAACGAATATTTTGGGACTTATCATGATGGAGGGCAGTTATTGCACTCGCAAAAAAGCTACCCTTCTTGGGCGGCTTTTTTTAAAAATTAATGATGGTCACAGGTAAAACTCTTGAAATTTCTGAGCTTAATAATTCCGACGACTTCGGATGTTAGTGGCAGCTGTATCCCTCAATATTGCAGTCAGCATTCTCTCCATATGTGTCTGGCTAATTCCATATCACTGAAGTCAGAGGATACCCAAGATCAAATAGGAAACCCGGAGCTTTTCTACCACTTTCGCTAAGATCCCTTTTGAATCTTCATCATGTATTTTCACTTTAAAGGCTTTGGCTCTCAATGGGTCTATGGCAGGTATTACTTCGGGAATTTACTCCATGACAACCGGTTATAACACCCGCATTGGCCAAACCATTCGGAATACGTCATACCGCTCCATATGCCTTTATGAACCGGAATCGCATTCTGCGCACTTCAAAATGCAGTGATTCCCATCATGCTTCCACTCAACATTTCCATTCTTGCCTAAATCTTTTTCCATCCTTCACTGCTATCGGTAATTTTTTCCAATAACCCAAATCGCCTGAAATGCATGAGCAACAGTTATTGATGTCTTTGTAGGTGGAACAGCTTTGGTGCCTAAAGTCTGCTCAAAAATTTCGGAACTTTTTAACTACACCTGCATTATCCAAACCCACATCACTCACGAGAATAATCCTATGGGCCCCATGACCATTGATTAGGTCCGGAATGATTGAACGAGTATTGGGACCACTGTAAATCTAAGGCATTAACCAGAAACTAGGATTTCCATTCACCTTAGATAAACTTGTCTTTATTTACGATTAAGATTTTTCAATTCGAGCTTCCATGTTCCTGGTGTCCATTCATTGTGGAATCCTTCTTTAGCATCCAAAATCAGAAATGCAGCTTAGTAACCTGTATCGGCTTCACAAAACCCCATATTCCTTTACGTTACTTTGATAGATTTCTTCAATTCCCTTTCCTTTTGCCCTTGCCAAGATCTCCATCCGTACTGATAATTGTTTCATGGTAAAATCGAAAACAGCTTGTTTGTCATTACCAAATGGATTGCCTAACCGATCATATCCCTCTGTATTTAGCGCGATGGCCAATGGTGAAAGTTCCTCCATCCTCTTTTCAACTTGTTTAAAGATATGTGGATGTTCACTGATGATTCTCTGCAGCAGGAAAGTCCCATAAGCAATATGGCGTGATTCATCTTTTTTCAAAAGACCCACGCCCTTTAATAAACCAGGCATCATTTTACTAGCTTCGAGAGTCTGATAGAACCCGAAATATCCAGTTTCTGCAAGAACGCCCTCTGTAAACATATTATAAACAGTGGCCGCTTCTGCCAATGCTTCAGGGGATTGGTCTGATAAAAGTTTCCCCATCGCTTCCGGCAATATTTCATAAAAAATGGATTTATAAATGTCTGAGTGATAAACCGACAAATCACCCTTTTCACCAACTTGATCTAATGTATATCGAAAGAACTCCATATGCTTCGCTTCCTCGAATAAAAATGTCGTTAAGTACATTTCTTCCTCGATTCTACCTTCTTTGGCTATCGTCATAATGAGGGGGAGCAAATCCAAAGTCACGGCTTCTTCTCCGCCCTGAAAAAGGGAGATGATCCGTAATAATGCTTCCCTTTCATTATCAGTAAATGACTTCCAATCTTCTTTATCTTGGCTGAAATCAATGTCACGGGGATTCCATATACCGAATTTCTTTGCCTTTTGATAAAGTTTAAATGGTAGGGTATCTTCTCTAAAACTCCGGCTGGTGGTCGTTAAATTCTTTCTTTTCATGTAAATGCCTCCTTGAAATATGATCTGAAAACTTCTGAATCCATAAGGAATTATTTAATTGGTAAGAGTTTTCATTATATTGTAAGATATTACTAGCATTTATCCTAGCACTGAAAATGTAGGGAGGAATAAAGTCGAATGCTTGAGGAAACCCTGATGAATCATGTAAAAAAGATTTCCCAACAAAAGGATATTGCAAATAAATCACAAATGATTGTAAAGGGCTGTGTGAATTTTTTTTCTTTTCAACGTGCATCTTTATTCAGTTACTCATGTTTAACAGGAGTGGGTGAAGGAATATGCGCATGTACTGGTGAAGATACTTTTTCATTACATAATATTAAAGAAAACATTCATGATATATATCCTATCCACCAAGCTGTCATCCATAACAAACCCATATACTTAACCATTCAACATGCGCAATCCTCCATTCCTGCAAAATACGTTAAAAAATTTTCCATCTCATCATTGGCAATCATACCGATAATTGTAAATGACATGGTCATCGGTTTTGTTTTGGTTGACCCCATTCAGGCAAACGAGCCAGTTACCAAGAATGATTTAATGAAGCTGTCCCATTATTTGAAACTGGCTGTCAGTTCAACATTGGATTCGGCTCCTCCCACTTACCATCTAAGTAAACGTGAAACGGAGGTCCTTCAATATTTAGCCAATGGTTTAGGATTAAAGCAAATGGCATCAAAAATGAGCGTTAGTGAATTTACTGTCAGAGATCATATTTCTTCTGCAATCAGGAAATTAGGAGTGAATCACCGAACTGAGGCGGTGGCTGTTGCAATAAGGCACAAAATGATTATGTGAAAACAAAAAAACCTTCAAAGAAGGTTTTTTTGTTTAAGTATCATTGAGTCACTTTTTCTTCAACTTTCGCAGTCCAATTTAACTCGTCTGAAATTTTACCTGTTTGGACACCTGTCAGTGTATCATAAAGCTTTTTAGATAGTTCCCCAGTTTCCCCGCTTTGAACGATCATTTCTTCACCATTCCATAAAAATTCACCAATTGGCGATATAACCGCGGCTGTACCCGTTCCAAAGGCCTCTTCCAAATGACCTGATTTATATGCTTCTTTGACTTCCTCCATGGAAATACGTCTTTCCGTCACGGGAAGATTCCAATGTTTAAGCAATTCTATAATGGAATCACGGGTAATACCCGGAAGGATACTTCCATTTAAAGCAGGAGTGATAATTTCACCATTAATTTTGAAGAAAACATTCATGCTTCCAACTTCTTCAATATATTTTTTCTCTACCCCGTCTAACCAAAGAACTTGGGCATAACCCATCTTTTCGGATACTTCCTGGGCTTTAAGGCTCGATGCATAATTCCCGCCTGTTTTAGCTTCTCCTGTACCACCATTAACTGCACGTGTGAAAGCTGACTCCACGGCTATTTTAACTGGATGAATGCCTTCTTTATAATAAGAACCTACAGGTGACATGATGATGATGAACTGATATTTTTCTGATGGAGAAACTCCAAGGTAAGGCTCAGTAGCTATTATGAATGGCCTGATATATAAGGATGTACCTTCTGCCTGAGGAACCCAATCCTTATCAACGCTAATTAAAGTTTTTAAGGCCTTCAATGCAAAATCAACGTCGATATCCGGTATGCACAATCGGCTATTTGAACTATTTAAGCGTTGGAAATTCTTTTCCGGACGGAATAAGATTATTTCATCTTCTGGTGTTGCATATGCTTTTAATCCTTCAAAAACAGATTGACCATAGTGGAAAATCATAGCTGACGGCTCTAGTGCGAGCGGTTGATAAGGAACAATTCTTGGATCATGCCACCCTTGCCCTTGTGTGTAATCCATAATAAACATATGATCGGTAAACTGCTTACCGAACTCAAGCTGGTCCGCCTGTGGTTTTTCTTTCTTTGTTGTACTAAGCGTGATTTGCATGTCGTGTTCCTTCATTACCAAAACCCCTTGTTGAATAAATTTACAAGATTTCACTTCCATAAAATCTATCTTTAATTAGTTTACTCCTATCAGGAATCATAGTTCAAGCCTTTTGACCAAATTTTCGGAATTTTTTAAAATAAACGAGTTAGACTTCCTACTATGATTCCTGAAAAAAGAACCGGTTATTCCTAAAACTTTTCAATAAATATCAAAACCAGTTGTTCGTTCAGGTTTCTTGAATTCCTGAATATTAGGGTTAATTTTAACAAATTATCAACAATAATGCCAATGTGAATTTTGTATTTCTTTCAACATGGAACAGACAGTAATCCGCTTGTCGTTTCCACTCCTTTAAAATGGAATGACTGAATAAAAAGATGTGTAGCGGATTCCTTATGAGCTACAGCATCCGAACCGATACTCAACTTAATACTTATATGTATATTAACAAGGAACATATAAGGAATGAAACACTTTTTATACCATTTCATAAAGTGGGGTCATGAATGGGTTTTTAGATATATTTCCAATTTCAATCCATTATGGTACATAGATACAAATTTGTTGTTAAATTCAATTTAGTAGTTTACTACTAAAAAATAATCTTATATACTTATCCCCAAGATAGATAAAACGCATGCAAATCAAAATATTATAGATAAAACGCATGGTACTTTATTATTTTTGACGAGAAGGGGTAACAACATGACAAAAAACAGGTGGTTAATCGCTTTATCCGCTATCGCTATTCACCTTTCCATTGGTGGTGCATACGCATATAGCGTATACAAAAAACCTTTGGTTGAGACTATGGGGTGGTCAGAAACTGAAGTCACGTTAGCATTCACAATAATGATGGCGCTTGCAGGAACTTCTGCAGCCTTCTTTGGGAAATATGTAGAAAAAAATGGTCCAAGAAAATCAGCTTTGGTTGCTGCTTTATTATTCGGTTTAGGACAAGCTGGTTCCGGGTTGGCTGTAATGGTCGATTCACTACCACTTTACCTATTGACATATGGGGTTTTAAGTGGTCTTGGTATGGGGATCGGGTACATTTCACCAGTATCCACTTTAGTTAAATGGTTCCCTGATCGCAGGGGATTGGCGACAGGAATGGCAGTATTAGGTTTCGGTGCCGGAGCCCTCATAACAGCCCCAGTAGCTGCAAGCCTTATGGAATCCGTTGGCATTTATACAACTTATTATATTTTAGGCGCAGGCTATTTCATCCTAATGTTCTTAGGTGCAACCTATATTGCACCTCCAAAGGCTAACTGGCTACCTGAAGGAATGATGAGAGATATTGAGTCCGGTAAAAAAGAATTGAAGAAAGACCTAAGGCAATTAACTGCAAAAGAAGCGGTTAAAACTAAACACTTCTGGATGTTATGGTCAATGAAATTAATTAATACAAGTGCGGGTATCATGATGATTTCGGTAGCTTCACCTATGGCTCAAGACGTTGTTGGGCTTTCTGTGGCAGGTGCTGCAACATTAGTCGGTATTATGGGAATCTTTAATGGCGGAGGTAGACTTGGCTGGGCAGCGGCCTCTGATTATATAGGCCGTCCAAATGTCTTCGTCATTTTCTTCATCATACAAATTGGAGCGTTCCTTTTACTTCCAACTACTACAAATACACTATTGTTCCAAGGACTCATCTTGTTAGTCGTTAGTTGTTATGGGGGAGGATTTTCAAATCTACCTGCATTTGCCGGGGATTTATTTGGAACCAAGGAAATTGGGGCCATTCACGGGTATCTTTTAACTACATGGTCTCTAGGCGGAGTTTGCGGACCAATGTTGGTTACTGCGATTAGGGAAAGTACGAACAGTTATATCCCGGTATTCTACGTTTTCGCCGTATTAATTGCGATAGCATTCGCCATCTCTATCTGGTTGCGTTTGGACATTAAAAAAATGCAAAGAAGACAGAAACAAGGATTAACGAATACATTAAGTAAAATATCCTAATTTATAACAAGTATCTTATGACCTGGCAAAAAGGCATTTCTCAAGTAAACTTCCAAAAACGGCGGTTAACTTTGATGATGCCTTTTTTTAGTTTTTTGAACATTATCCAATAAATATAAGTCTTCACAAGCATCTGGACAGACTCCCCTTTCCTACCTTGGCGCCCGTCAAAAATATGGGAACTTCAAAAGTAAAAGAAATTCGAATTCCAGCCCTGTTACTGGTCATAGGAAACTGAACAAGTTATATAGTTTAACATGAAGCCAAATAAGGGAATCAAGTAAGAGATGGAATTAGGGGGGATTGTTTTGTGGATCAATAAACCGTTTTTTAAATATGCAAGCGGAATAATTTTGATCATTTTAATTATATTTTTACTAGGTAAGATTGATTATGTTTTGCTCCCGCTACAAAAAATCATTGCAGCTATATTCTTCCCTATTATAGTGGCTGGGCTTTTATACTACATATTACGGCCAGTCGTTAACTTTTTAACTGAATATATCCCTAGGACTTTTAGCATTTTCATCGTCTTTTTGATTATATTCAGCATGATTGGGATGGTAAGTTACTTTGGAAGTCCTGTAATTGTGGACCAATTTCAAAAATTATCTGAAAACCTCCCAAGCAAAGTCAAGGAATTCTCTAAAGAATCCGAAGATATAATTGAAAAAAATGACTTTGGCATGGTTAATATGGAAGATCTGAAAGAAAAAGCGGTCACACATTTAAAAGATTATTCGGAAAAACTCTTAGGGAATGTCCATACTATTTTCTCCACGATCACTAGTGTATTGACCGTTTTGGTCATTACACCATTCATTTTATTTTATTTCTTGAAAGATGGAGATAAACTAAGACCATTTCTATTAAAATTTATTCCGAACGACGTAGAATCAGAGGGGAACACGATTTTAAAAGACGTTGATAGAGCTCTATCAATTTATATTATCGGACAATTCATCGTATCAATCGTCATTGGGACTTTGATGTATATTGGCTACCTAATTATCGGTCTCGATTATGCACTCGTATTAGCCCTATTCGCCATGATTTTTACTGTTGTACCATTCCTTGGTCCATTTATAAGCATCATCCCTGCTCTTTTCATCGCCTTACAGCAAGACATTGGATTGGCAGTGAAAGTGCTCATTGTACTTACAGTCGTTCAACAGGTCGAAGGGCACTTGGTTACACCGAATATTATGGGAAAACGGCTCAACATTCACCCACTGACGATTATTTTATTGCTGCTTGCTGCAGGATCAATATATGGTTTCATTGGCATTTTAATAGCTATCCCCACTTATTCCGTAGTAAAAACGATTATAGGAAACTTCAGGAAGTTTTATAGGTTACGAAAAAGGATCACATAATCAGGAATGGTTGTATCCCCCTTATATCCACCAATTTACGGGGACCTATCCTAGAACTGCACCCCGTTGATCACCATCTAACAACCATCTAACAATTGGAGGTTTTTTTATGACCAACTCTTCATTAAGATAAATGTAATAGCTGTTTTTCCATAAAAGCAAAGGATTATTTGTCAACGGTTGCCACTGAAATATATTGTTAATCTAATACTTAATAGAGAATTGGGAGCCTCAATTTAAAGAACATGGCGATGTTAGTTTGGTGTCTAACATTTACGGGGCAGTTCACTTTTGCCTACGGTCTTTTTTGTTTTAAAATAGAAGGATTAAAACTTGAGGTGATAAGGATGCTTTCTAAACATGATTCTATTCAGCGAGATCATCTTGAAATGATTACTTTAGATTAAAAGATCCAGCGAACCATTTGGCTCGTAAAATGGAGGCCGCCATTGTTTTTGGGACAATTGTACACCTGGAAATACGCATGATAGTCACATCTTAGAGTCACTTGTTGGCCAAGTAATTGAAAAAGTTGGGAAACCCGAAGCTGTTGCAAGCAGATGCAAAAGAAAAGCATGGTATGCGTTGGACTACTTTAAGGGGACTTAAAAATTGTCGATCAGGCGATGGTCACTTTCCCTGCAATGAAAGTAAAGAAGATGGCCAATTGGACCTGGCAAGGTCTAAAAATGGCCTAACAGCTCGTAGAGACCCAATTCCATAAAAATTGAGAAAAATTCAAAGGGAATTTCAAAAGGGGTTCGGAATGTTTTAATTCCGAACCCCTTTTGTCTACAAACTGCCTTATCCGATTTTTTTTGTTTTCAAGAGGTGTAATGAGTATGGATCGAGATTGCCAATTTTAAAAATTAAGTGCCTGATTTCAGAAAAGAATAGTGTCCGGCCGCAAGAAAAAGCAAAAGTAGTATACGGACTAAGCGAAGATATTTAGTTAGGCAGCGTGAACCCGATAATCTCGGGCCCATGCCTTAAAATTTCAGCTTGATTCGTTGATGATTGCAGGAATGTATATAATCTTCTAGCTCTTGTCTAAAAAATGCACAATGCTCTCGAATTCCTGTAAATAAAGTAATTCAGATATTAAACATCTGTGACTCATTTTTAGGCTTTGTTCTTCAGTGTTTGTTTAATATTTTTTTAATCCACCGTTTGAAAAACGCTTTGACGCTTTTCTTTTTTATTACTTGAATGGCTTGATTTTTCTTCTCAATATAAATTACTTCATTGTTTATGGCACTATTTTCTGCTAGTACTAGACCCAAATCGGAGTTATGGTCTTTGTTGAGAACAATTTTGTAAGGAATATTATGACTTATTGCCAATTTAATATATTTCCCTAGATATTGATAGTCCATCTGACCATTTAAAAACAAATTTGAACGGGGATGCCGCTTCATCATTTGCTCAATCTCCGGATATACATTCATTTCAAAGACTTGGCTTTTTTTTAGGACGATGACGACTCGCTCCCGTAATGTACCCAGGAATTCCCTTCGTTCGCCAGGCTTGATTTCTTTTGGACCGTAGATTCCTTGCTCTAGATAGTCCTCCACTTTTAGGCGTGACAATTTTTTCCCACCTCCGGTTTCACTTCAATAATGTATGAAAAATGGCCAAAAATAGTGCCCATCTCCTTTGGAATGCTAAATGTAAAAAGTAGTTGGGGTTAACTTTCCCCTTTTGTAGTCTACCCTTCCTTAAAAAAATTGTCACCCTAGCTTCGCTTCATGCATAGGATAGTATATGTGTGAATATAGGTTGCTTAAAAGAGGGACGGGGAAAAACATGAAAAAATTAATTGTATTTGTATTGATATTCGCCTTTAGTTTTGTTGGGTTCAGCAATACTTCAGGTGCAGCCGCAAGACAACTGATCATCATCAATAAAGCCAATAACCAGCTAGCCTATTATGAAAATGATAAATTGGTGAAGGTGTTCATCGTGGCGACAGGAAAAAAAGCCTCATATACTCCTGAAGGAAAGTTCAAGGTCGTGACAAAGATTGTGAATCGTCCCTATTATAAAGGCAACATAAAAGGAGGAGATCCAAAAAACCCTCTGGGGAAACGATGGCTGGGGATAAATGCACGGAATACACCAGGTAATACGTACGCAATACACGGCAATAATGATTCTAAAAGCATTGGCAAGTATATAAGTGCCGGTTGTATTCGCATGTATAACGATGATGTTCAATGGCTGTACGATAAAGTGGGAATGAACACTGTTGTCTTAATTGCCAGTTCGAATAAATCATTTGCTTCCATAGCTGCTACGAATGGATATAAGGTGAGCGGATCTAAAAGCCTACCTGTACAGAATACCTACATTTTCCTGAAGAAAGGAAGTAGTGGCCCCCAAGTAATTGAGCTACAAAAAAGATTAACGAAACTTGGATACAGCACTAAAGGAATTGATGGGGGATTTGGAAAAAATACCGAAATGGCTGTAAAGAAATTTCAAAAGGCTAAAAATCTTACATCTGATGGGGTCGTCGGACCACAAACAAAAAAAGCACTTGGACTTAAATAATTACTATTACTGATATCCCCTGATTAGAGGATATTTTTTTTTTGTCTAAACTGTAACAAACCATACATTATTACCCATATTGTCTGTAATTTCCCACCACCACTTATTGGCTTTATGTTATAATTTTTACATAAACAGCTAATCATAATCGCACTGCATTACATATAAGGAGGTAATACAAATGTACGATGAACTTCTCATATTATCCATTAAGTCAATTTTTGTTATCGGCACCATCGCAATGTTTGTGATTTTAGGATTCGTAAAAGGACGCAAGTTTTAAATTACCCAATTCTTTAAAATATCCTTATTGCCTGATTACTTGTATTATGTTCATACTGGTAATCAGGTTAATTTCACTCAGAAAAAAAAGCATATCCTCACTGGGCATGCTTTGCTTTACCAATTCCAGTAATCCGTTTTATCTAAAATTTGATCAATATCAAATGTATCAATAAGGATTGGAACTGATTCTTCTGCAATCTCTTCAGTCGCTCGCAATAATTGGTCGATATCAATAATGGCCAAAATAGTCCTCTCCCTTTTTTAATGGTCTTTACCCTCATTTTTAATACATTAAACAGTTCGTTCAAAAGATATTTTATTAGAGGGTAGCCCTTTAATTTTACATTTGACAATTATTTAAGGTGCAGTGAACCATTTTTTTCAGATCCTTCCGGAGAAAGCGTATGTATCAATTTAACCAGTTTATAAAATGTCCCACTGCAGATGGTTACCTCGGGCAGATTATGAAAAATTGATTTTTTATTAATATGATAATTGTCTTTCTCAGGTGAATACACAATAATTTTCTTATTTAATGATAAAGCATATCCAAGCTCATAAAGATTGCCTTTACCTGCAGTTAGGAAGATCAGCATGAAATCAGCTTCCTCAATCCCCCTTTTTTCATATTCTCCAATACCTTCAGCAATTTGGTTATTTTCATCATCCGCAATTAAATTCCAGTCATTCACACATGTAAATCCTTTTGAAGTCAATTTCTTGATCAATGACCTTACTTGCTTCAAATTTTTTTCGTCTGATGCTATATAATATTTCACTCATACACCTCCAAAATATTTAACTATTGATACTTTTTACCTATATTAACTATACTATACATATTCGTTATAAAGAACGCAATATCCTTTCCCTAAAAATTAAAAATAATTAAATGACACCGTTTCAATCAAAGAAATTTGAAGCGAAAAAACCATCATTCCTTTACAGATAATGATGGTTTCAGACTGTAGACAAACTCGATGAAAATCGAGTTTGTCTATTTTTTATGAGTTGTACAATTTGGCCGTTGATTT
>NZ_JBHZPE010000043.1:0-44738 GCF_042787985.1 Peribacillus sp. YIM B13481 | reverse complement strand
CCCCGGTACAATACCGGGACCATTTATTAGCTGCTTAGGCACTTTTTTATACTGTCCGTAAAATGGGGCACAGTTCAAATGGGATAGCCGCTTTCTTAGTTTATTCCATCGAAATTCATGATTTTATCTTTTAAGCGGGACAGGATGTACGATCGTACGTGACTGTTTTTTTGTAATGGAATTTTGGCGATGAAGGATTGCATTTATTTCTCCGCCAATCACAAAAATCAGACCACTCAAATACAGCCATAGCATCAAGATGATGACGCCTCCTAAACTGCCGTATGTGGAAGAATAGTTGGCAAAGTTACTGACATAGAATGAAAATCCAAGTGATATTCCCAGCCAAAGTACAGTTGCGGTCACTGCCCCGGGGATGACATGTTTAATGGGAAAACTTTTATTAGGTGCAAAGCGATATAGAAAAGTCAGGACGAGTGAGATGACTGCAACTGCGATAACCCACCGTAATAAGCTGAATAAAATTTGCATTTCTTCAGGAATCGGAATGACTTGCTGTAATATATCGATGATGACTTTTCCGAAGACTGGGAGACCCAACATGACGATGAATGCTACAACCAAGCCTAATGTCAACATAATGGAGATGAAGCGGGCTTTAAGGAAATTCCTTGTTTCTTCGACATCATAAGCGATATTCATGGAATGGATGAATGCATTCATTCCGTTGGAAGCGGACCATATGGTGCCAAGGAAACCAAAAGTCAGTAAGCCGCCGTTCCGTTCAGATAATATGTTGATGATATTTTTCTCGATGACTTCCATCGTTTCCGTAGGCATGAAGGTTTTTATCGTGTCCAGGGCTGTCTGAATATCAATATTCAGATAGGGTAATATGGACAGCAGTAAAATGAGTAAAGGGAATAGTGCGAGTAAATAGTAATAAGCTTGTTCAGCGGCCAGCCCCGTTACACGATCTTCCTTTATTTCTTTAATCAGTTCCTTTGAAAATTTAATCGACTTATTCATTCGCATCACTCCTGAATAGTTACTTAGGTTATCTGCTTCTTTTCCCTCTGTTCATGTAAGTTAATCCTCAAAAATTAAAAGAAATTGAAATGGTCTTCCAAAGAAGAAGTCCCTTTCATGTTTAATCCGCCCGCTTGTAGAAGCTTGTAACAATGATATAACCTGCAATTACTCTAGTGATCGTATTTAATGTGGTGGATCCATTTTCGCCGAAATAACCAAAAACCAGCTTTGAGAGGGGCAAATCAATTTTAACTGCTTCAGAGAAATACAAAATCGGAATGATGGCGAAGTAAAGGAATGGCAAGCCAAGGATGACTATTTTTAGCGAATTCCCTTTTAAATTCCCTTTTTTGAAAAAATTTGCAGAATTCGGGGTATGGCGAGTACCATGCCCAGGAAAATCGGGAATGAAGATTCGAACAACAAGTACCCCTTAATCTCGTATGTTTCGCGGCTAAGCTTAAATAGGTGCTGTTGGTACTTTAATCCTATGAATAATCCGCCCGATAATACTACTAGGAATATTAAATATCTAATGGCTCTTTTCAAAGAAAGATTCATGTTTTTTGCCCCCTTTATAACAAGTATAATAATAACTAGGAAAATATGGAGGTTATTTCGAGCGTGTTATTATAGGTAAACGGAAAAAAAAGCCAGACAGCTTGTCTGGCTTTTTTATCTATTGCACTTCTTTTCCCTGTTCCTTTGGAACCTTGGGCGGGGTCCATTTGAAGACTTTATTTAGGATATTATAGATGTGTTTGGATTCTTTTGTAAGGATCGGCCCAAGAATCGCTAAGGTCAAAACATAAAGTGCCGCGAACGGGGTTAGTATAGGCATTAAACCGCCGGCAATGCCTAGGTTTGCCAAAATTATGGAGAATTCGCCACGTGAAACGATCGTTAAACCGATGTTTGCGGAAGCTCTGTGAGATAAACCGGATTTGCGTCCGGCAATCATACCAGCAACAAAGTTACCGATTATAGTGATGATGACAGCTCCAAGAACCATCCAGACAGCTCCACCAAGCGTCGTCGGATCGATACTCAATCCAAAGCTAAAGAAGAATATGGCCCCGAAGAAATCTCTAAAGGGAATGACAAGTTTCTCAATCCTGTCGCTGTGTTCCGTCTCAGAAAAGACTAGGCCGAGCAGTAATGCACCAATGGCTTCCGCAACATGAATCGTTTCCGAGAAACCTGCAATGAAGAATAGTAAAGCGAACACGACGATGATAAAAATCTCATCAGAGGTTATATTGAATAATTTGTTAAGGATCCCAGATGCTTTCCGGGCGATAACAAAAAATACAAGCATATACCCAATCGCGATAAAAGTGGAAAGTAACGTTCCCCAAATGGAACCAGAGGAGCTTAATACCAATCCGGATACGACTGATAAATAAACAGCGAGGAATATATCTTCAAACATGATGATGCCAAGGATAAGCTCCGTTTCATTGTTCCCGGTCCTTTTAAGGTCCACAAGCACCTTTGCCACAATGGCGCTGGATGAAAAGCTGATTATCCCCGTTAATATTAGTACTTCTTTTAAAGGAAGACCGAGAAGGAAACCATATACAAAGGCTAATCCGGCGTTGATTACAATGTAATACGTTCCGCCTGTCACGATATTTTTCCCGGACTTCATAAGCTTTTTAACGGAAAATTCCAGACCTAAGTAAAAAAGAAGGAATAAGATACCGACACGTCCGAGGAACGCTATGATTTCATCACTTTCAATGAAACGTAGGTCAATTAATCCGAATTGTGGGGCATGAGGGCCAACGAGCATCCCGATGATAATTAATAGTGGAACATTTGAGATTTTAAATTTACCTGCAACGAGAGCAGCCAATGCTACTAGAAGTAGGGCAGTTCCCACTTCAAAGACTAAATGGTCCATATGAGCTTAGTCACTCCTTTCGTCGGTCAATAATTCTCTTGTCAGGTTACGGATATCTTTTCTTTCCCCGGATATCACAAGGGTATCGCCTGTTTCGATGATAGAGTCGGGACCAGGATTATTCAGTTGTTTTTTTCCTTTTTTCGAATGGGCAATGACGGTTACGTTATAATTGCTCCTGATATCTATCGATCCGATCGTTTGATTGATGGCCTTGGAACCAGGTTCCACTTTGAACCATTCAATCACTAAGTCTCCCAATGACATTTCAATCGTTTCAAGTGCTTGTGGTTTATAAACCATTCCGCCTATGATGGAAGCCATTTGCCGTGATTCTTGATCGTTAAGGGTGATGCTCGATATGACGTCTTCATGTTCACTATCAAAATGGTATAATTCCCGACGGCCGTCATCGTGAATGACGATTACTAACTTTTCATCATTCCTTGTTATGATTTCAAATTTTTGACCAATACCAGGAAGTTCACTTTCTCTAATTCTCACTGGAATTCCTCCTTAAAATGTTGGTTAGAGTTTACAGAAGATAGCAGAATGTTATAAGTTAACGTCAATATTCGTCTTGAATTTCTTCTCCTTGGATATGCCGATGTATTTTAATGTCTCCGATGGACTTGAATGATGGTAATGCTTTTGTATCAAGGCTAGTGAAACTCCTTGTTTATAGGCATGGTAGCCAAAAGTTTTACGCATCGAACTTGCTCCGAATTTACCTGTCAGACCTGCACCTTCCACAGCATCATGGATAATCCGGTGCGCCTGTTGACGTGTAATTGGCTTTTTCGTCTTAGGGGAAAGAAATAAAAACTGACCTTCGATAACCTTCGAACCTTTAAGGTATTCTTGTAAGGCAGTTCGGACTTTCAGGTTCAAATAAATTTGGTTGACCTCGTCATTTTCCATCCGTTGCTCATAGAACTCCTTGATTTTTCCAGTTTCATCGAGAACGTTGGCGGCGGTGATTTCGAGCATTTCATTTATCTTCATACCAGTATTGATGCCAAGTACGAACAATAAATAATCCCGACTGGAATGAGCTCGTAAGTATGTTTTAATTTTGCTGATCTGATTGATATCCTTAAAGGCTTCTACATATTCCATAAGATCTTCTCCTCTTACCAATGTAACATAATTATATTGTATCATAACTTATGTTACATTGCATGAGTTTAGTCCTGGAGAAATAATCTTTCCCAAAAAGCAACGCATACTGTCGAACTAAAAACCATTTTCCTTATTCTCCACCCAAACGAGGTAAAATATATCAGGGAAGTTATTTAACTTTAAAATGTGGAGATTATTTTTAGCATCATGGGAACATCAGGCTTTGTAGATAAAAAAAAGAAACCCCAAGTTGGGATTCCTTCATCATTTTAATATACGGCTTTTTGTAATTTGTGAATGACCTCAAGTGAAAGCCCTGTTCCGATGGCAACTGATTCAAGCGGATTATCTGCAAGTTGGACTGGGACGACAATTTCATTCGTCAGCCATTCTTGTATCCCGTTGAGAAGTGCACCCCCGCCGGATAAAATGACACCTTGATCGACGATATCCCCGCTTAATTCAGGAGGACAGTCTTCCAAAGTGGCCCTGATTGCTTCCAATATATGAAGAAGCGATTCTTGGATGGCTTCCTGGACGTCAGTGGATGATATTGTAATCGGCTTTGGAAGACCCGTTACAAGATCGCGGCCCCTAACTTCCATGGTGATCACAGGATGTTCAACGAGTGCGTAGCCAATTTCTTTTTTTATTTCCTCGGCTGTTCTTTCCCCGATCAGCACATTATGTTTTTTTCTAACATATTGGCTGATATCTTCATCCAATTGATCTCCGCCAATTCTAATTGAATTACAAGAAACGACGCCGCCGTAAGATATGATTGCGACCTCAGTCGTGCCGCCGCCGATATCAACGATGACATTGGCAATGGGCTCTTCGACAGGCAGGCCTGCGCCGATTGCTGCCGCTACTGGTTCCTCGATAAGGTGGACCTGTTTGGCTCCGCAGCTTTTGACAGCATCCTGAATGGCCCTTCTCTCAACTGATGTGGAACCTGATGGTGTACAGACCACTACACTAGGCTTTCGAATCGATAAGCCTAATGCCTTACTTGCTTTTTTCATGATTTCCCGAAGCATTTGCGCGGTTACATTAAAATCCGCAATGACACCGTCCTTAAGTGGACGGATCGCAACGATATTTCCAGGTGTTTTCCCGATCATGTTTTTAGCATCCACACCGACTGCCAATACTTTATTAGTCTCTATATCAATGGCCACCACCGATGGCTCATTAAATACGATTCCTTTATTTTTACTGTAAACTAGCGTATTTGCAGTTCCTAAGTCAATGCCTATTTCTGTATTTGATAACATCTAGTCACCCCTCCATAAGAGTTTGACCCCTATATATTCATTCTACCTTTTGTAGCGAGTTTGTGGGGGTGGGAAATCTAGTAAATAGTGGAAATGCCGAACTGTTCCTATTCCATAGAGCGAAAACATGATGAAATATAAAAATGCGCTGGCGATGGAGAGCGGGGCCAACATTCTGCCTATTGCAGATGCTGCAAAATATTTCCCCTCATATGTGTAAGGGCAAGCTTGGATACAAATGCTTGCTGTTGACTACCAAATCGATCTGCACAATAGCCGCCAAATAAATTGGCCACGACGGCAAAAAAATGTGAAAGGATCAGCGGTAATCCAAGAAAAGGAAAATGAAACCCAGGATGACCGGCAAGGCAGATTTTTAAATTATTTCCAATCTCGTAAGTCATAAGTAATTCTCGCTTCCTCGTATTTTCCCCATCATACCCCTCGCTTCAGTTGAAAGGGTGCAAGACAGCTTTGAACCAGCTTATTTTATGTTAAAATATAGATGAAAATCCGCTTAGATAAAGTAGGTAATTTTGTGAGTGCAAATTTAATCGAGAGTAAGAGTTTTAGAGTCATCTTTACATCTTTTCTAGCTTTCCTGGGTGGATATGCGTTTGATTGCCTTGGGATATACTTACCATGGATGCTAGGACCATTATTCGTGGTGATGATTGCGAAAGTGAAGTTAGGGAAGTACATGTTTTGGTCTAAAACCTTTAGAAGCACAGGATTAGTCATTCTTGGTTTGCAACTGGGCAGTTCATTCACGAAACAATCGTTAAATGAGATGCTTGAATATTTGCCGGTTATGCTTTTTACGACAATCGCAATCATTTTGTTTACAGTTTTGACTGGCTGGTTTATAGGGAAGCGAATGGACTTATCATTGAGCACTTCCATGCTTGGCAGTTTTCCGGGAGGTCTATCCCAGATGGTGGTCTTAAGTGAGGAAATGAAGGATAGTGATGAAACGGTTGTAGGTTTCATGCAAACACTTAGGGTCATCCTTGTGATATCCATTGTTCCTTGGCTTGTGACCCATGTAATGTCAGTTGAATCAGGTGCGGTATTGGCCAAATCGGAGCGGCCGTTTTTCTTATTTGAATATGATGGGAAGTTAGCAATCATGATGTTGGCAACCTTGCTATTATTCATCTACATCACAAAGAAGGCGAATTTCCCGCTGCCTTTTTTACTAGGACCTCTCATGGCCGCAGCCTTATTTAATTTAGTAGGTCCAGGTGCCCCGCAAATTCCTGACTTTTGGCTGAACTTTTCACAATTGTTGATTGGCGCACATTTAGGCTACACACTGAAGGTTGATAATCCCCGACTTTTCAGAAAGATGTTCGGGGCCGTATTCCTCAGTAATGTCCTGTTAATTGGATTTTGCTATTATCTTTCCATTCAATTTGCTCCGATCCTATCCTTGCAGGCGAACGAATTATTTTTGAGCATGGCGCCAGGCGGCGTGGCCGAAATGGCAGTCACAGCCATGTCTGTACATGTGGATTTATCCGTTGTCACAAGCTTTCATTTATTCAGGATCTTATTCATTTTATTTTTTCTATCACCCATCATAAAATGGTTGGATGGAAGAATCCATGGGAAGCAGAAACAGGGACAAAGCTGACAGGCTTTGTCCCTGTTTTCAATATGGAATTACTATGTCGAAAACTTTTAGCATGTTGCCCATAAAAGGGTAGCACTCACGAGTAAAAGCACGAAACTCACGAGTAAAGCGGCGAAATTCACGAGTAAAAGCATGAAACTCACGAGTAAAGCACCGAAACTTAAGAGTAAATGAACAATTTTCAGGCGCAAAGCGAAACTCACGAACGAAACGCCCTGAAATTCCATTTTCGACGGAATTTTTACCTGGGTTATTGAAATATGGCTGTTGAATTTGACCTTGCAAGTAGTGGAAAAGGTGGGATTTGTGGTAATTTAATTAAATTTAAAATTAGTAAAATAATCCTCACTTTTTTTAAACTTCATCCGATATAAGGAGGAGACGAGACTTTAAATGAATGGGTGAGTAATATGGATATAACATCAGTTTTGGGCGTAGTTCTGGGTAGTGTGGCCATCTTAGTCGGAATGGTGTTGAAAGGCGTTAGTGTTACAGCGTTGATTAACCCTGCAGCTATTATGATCATTATTGTAGGGACGATAGCTGCTGTCGTAACGGCTTTCCCTTTGCCAGAATTAAAAAGACTACCAAAAATATTCAAGATTTTATTCTTTGAACAAAAATTGACAAAGCCTGAAGAATTAATAAAAACTTTTTCGGAATGGGCGGTCATTGCCAGGAAAGAAGGCTTATTGGCATTGGAAAGCATTTCGGATCAAGTGGATAATACTTTTTTGAAAAATGGCTTGAATCTTGCAGTCGAAGGTCAGAGTGCCGATTATATTCGTGATATTTTAGCAGAGGAAATAGACGCGATGGAAGAACGTCATCTGAGTGCGGCAGCGATTTTCAGTCAAGCCGGAACATACGCACCGACACTTGGTGTATTGGGTGCGGTAATCGGGCTGATTGCTGCATTGGGTAATATGGCTGACACGGAGGCATTGGGACATGCGATATCTGCCGCTTTCGTTGCAACCTTGATGGGGATTTACACGGGGTATGTGTTATGGCATCCATTTGCCAATAAGCTCAAACGGAAATCCAAGCAGGAAGTCCGGATCAAAGAAATGATGATAGAAGGGATTTTGTCGATCATCGAAGGGGAAGCGCCAAGGACGATTGAACAGAAATTAACATCATATTTGCCTGCTGGAGATCGTAAAAAGTGGTTAGAAGGCGATGTGAGAGAAGATGGCTAGGCGAAAAAAGAAACAAAGGCATGAAGAGCATATCGATGAATCATGGTTGGTTCCTTATGCCGATATCTTAACATTGCTTCTTGCGCTTTTTATCGTCTTATTCGCTTCAAGTTCGGTTGATGCAGTAAGGTTCCAGCAGTTGTCCAATGTATTTAACCAGGTCTTTACGAGCGGGACGGGTTTTATGGAATTCCCAAGTGATTCCCCCAGCAATGAGCCTACATCACCAGAGCAAAGATCAGGGGCAGAAGATCTTAAGAAGTTAGGGAAAAACGAACAAGAAAAACTTAGGGAAGTTCAGAAACGTGTAAATTCCTATATAAAGAAGAATGATTTAACGGATAAATTGGGAACGAACCTTACGGATGAAGGCATGTTGATTTCAATTAGGGAAAACGTGCTGTTTGAATCGGGTGTGGCTAAAGTGAAAAGTGAAAACCGAAAAATCGCTAAGGAAATCTCGTATTTACTGGTCATGGACTTACCCAGAAACATTATCGTAAGCGGACATACCGATGATGTTCCAATTAAAAATTCCCGGTATGAATCCAACTGGGATCTGAGCGTGATGCGATCCGTGAATTTCATGAAACTTCTCCTCGAAAATAAAGAGTTGGATCCCGAAATGTTCAGTGCCAAGGGACATGGGGAATTCAAGCCGGTTGCTTCTAATGCAACGAAAATAGGAAGAGCGAAAAACCGGAGAGTTGAAATCCTGATTGTTCCAAGGGACAGCAATAAATGAGTGAAAACCCTGCCATAATATGGACGGGTTTTTCTTCTTGAAGGAGAATGTATGGAAAGACAATATACAAACGTGATGGAAGAGATCGTTGTGACATGGGTCAAGGTTTTAATATCAGGTATGGAATACCAAACATTTTGTTCGTGCAGCAAATGTAAAAATGACATCATCACATTATCACTGAATAACCTGCCTAATTACTATGTAACCACGGAAGAACGGCGGAAAAGGATATTTGAAAATTTGAATACAGAAGAGAACAAGAAGTGGATCAACAAAAGAATCATCAATCCCATACACGTTGTTGGCCAGTATCCCAAACGTTGATCAGGCTTGGAAAAAGAAAAGAGGTCAGGAACCCCTTATCTTTTAGATTTTAAAGCCGAGGTGTAGCAACCTCCGAAAGAATGTCGGAAATTTTAGCGGGATCTCACTCAAATGAACGGAAATGATTTTTGGTAGTGACATCTTTAAATTGTGTTTTATTCATGCTGCAAGAGGGAACATAATTAAAGTACAAAGTAAGTTCATTCGATCAAAAATTGAGGAGATGAATTTTCATGGGTAAAAATATCGCATGTGTAGTAACGAATATGTTTGAGGACTCGGAGTACAGTGAACCCGCAAATGCATTTGAAGAAGCCGGCCATACGGTTACGACGATTGAAATGGAAAAAGGGAAAATTGTTAAAGGGAAACAAGGGGAAGTAGAAGTAGAGATTGATGAAAGCATCGATTCGGTGAAACCAGAGAACTTCGATGCATTGTTCATCCCAGGAGGGTTCTCGCCTGATCAACTGCGTGCTGATGAACGCTTCGCATCGTTCGCCAAATCGTTCATGGATGATAAAAAGCCTGTATTTGCAATTTGTCATGGACCGCAGTTGCTGATTACAGCGAAAACACTTGAAGGACGCCACGCAACAGGATATACATCCATTAAAGTGGATATGGAGTATGCAGGTGCCACATATTTGGACAAAGAGGTCGTTGTATGCGGCAATCAGCTTGTAACCAGCAGGACGCCAGATGATCTTCCGGCATTTAACCGGGAATCGCTTAATCTATTGAAATAATGAAAAATCCCGGCAGCTGCCGGGATTTTTTATTTAATAAGATTTAAAGGATTCATATACTTCAATCTTTGCAGTAAAATAAAAGGAGAGACGAATAAAAAAGGAAGTGTCACGATTGATTGTATTAAAATCTGCACGTGAAATTCAAGCGATGCATGAATCGGGTAAAATTTTGGCAGCTTGTCATAGGGAGATTGCAAAGTTGATTGTTCCTGGTGTGACAACATGGGAAATAGAAGAATTTGTCGAAGGATTCTTAAAAAAACATGGAGCGAAGCCGGAACAAAAGGGTTACAAGGGGTATGAGTATGCGACATGTGCCAGCATAAATGAAGAAATCTGTCATGGTTTCCCCCGTAAGACCCCTTTGAAAAATGGAGATATCGTAACGATTGATATGGTCGTCAATTATAACGGGGCCCTTTCCGACTCTGCCTGGACGTATACGGTCGGAAAGGTTTCCAAGGAAACTGAACATTTAGTGCATGTGACGAAGGAATCTTTATATAAGGCGATTGAAGTGTGTGTGGAAGGCAATCGGATTGGTGATATTGGTCATGCCATTCAAACCTATGTCGAAGCGGAAGGCTTCTCGGTCGTTCGTGATTTCATCGGACATGGGATAGGAAATGTCATTCATGAAGAGCCGCAAGTTCCGCATTATGGGCTGCCGAATAAAGGTCCGCGTCTTAAAGAAGGTATGGTATTCACTATCGAACCAATGGTAAACGTAGGTACATATAAAGCCAGCAGGGATGCGAATGGATGGACGGCTTCCACTGCAGACGGGAAATACTCGGCTCAATATGAGCATACGATTGCCATCACGAAAAACGGTCCGCTTATTCTGACAGAACAATGAACGTAATAAAACAGCATCAATTATGATGCTGTTTTTTCATTTTAATCAATCGGTCGTTCCAATGAATATAAATCCTCTTCAATATTGCCTAATCTGTCCTCAATCACTTTTTTCGCATCATTAATGCCTTCATTATAAATAAAGGGAGCGATGTTTTCCAAAATGAATTGCAAGTGATTTTCAGCAGCGATTTCACCGATTTCCTTGCCATGTTCCTGATACACATATTCTTGGATACGTTCGATCATCTTGCGGCGTTTCTCTAAGGGAAATTGAATGAACATTGTGCCCTCCTTCATATTTGTTTTAAAAACCATGGAATGAATTGATCCGAATCCAAAGGGAAGACGGGTACTGAAGCATGATCCCTGGTTCGTTCCAGACATTCAGGCCAAGCCACCGCTGCTTTGACATTCGTAAGTCTTTCCAATAGCAGGAGGTCACTCTCTTCTTTGATTATAATGACCTTAGGAAAGTCCTCTTGCTTATAACCTTCAATTAAAATCACATCTGGGAGAAATAGACCCAATAATTGAATCAACTCAGCGATAGGGGCTTCGCCCTTGAAATTGCCGAGCAATTCTATTGTCCCGTCTCCTTCAACAAGTGAAGCGGCTGCCCCAGCCTGAAAGTGTTTATGGGAATCCTTCATACCAGTGATATCTGGTTTTCCGCCATGCCCATGGTGTTTTAAAATGGCTGTTTCTAATTTTACTGCGCGAAGCTTTTCGATTATATTCGTTATGAATGTCGTTTTTCCTCTATTTTGGTAGCCAACCACTTGAAAAATAAAGGGTTTTACCAAGGCCATTTGCTTCCTTCTTGGTCATCGAGAAGCAGAACGTCCACGATATCTCCAGTTTGAAAGCCACGGGTCCCCCCAGGTAATACAGTCAATGAATTGGCACCAGCCAGGCTTGTTGTAATATTGGATTTATCCACACCACTAGGAATTACCTTCAACCGGCCGGATTCGTAAAATAGTCGGGTTCGAAGCAGACGTGAGAATGGGTTGGGCTTTAAGAAGTCCTCTGCCAATTGAGCAGTCTCTTTTCGTAAATGCGGATGTTCCGAAAACAGCATGGTGCGGATGATGGGTCTTGCAAATAGTTCAAAGCCGACATAACTGGCGGATGGATTACCGGATAAACCGAATAAAATCTTGTTATTATATACGGCTACGGTCGTCACGCTGCCAGGGCGCATGGCCACTTTGTTGAATAAGACATCAGCGCCAATTTTTTGATAAATATCTGGGAGAAGGTCAAAATCACCGACGGAAACGCCTCCAGTTGTAATGAGTAGATCGACTTCCTCCAAAGCCGTTGAAATGGCTTCGTAGCTTAATTCGAATTCATCTTTAAGCTTTCCATAAAAACGGACTTCTCCTCCCGCCCTCCGTATTTGAGCGGAAAGGGCATACGAATTGCTGTTGCGAATCTTCCCGGGCTGCAAAGGTTCATTAACATCAAGTAGTTCCGAACCAGTAGCGAATAATCCGACGACAGGCTTTTTGGCAACAGGGACTTCTGCATAACCGAATGTTGCCAGTAAGCCGATGATCCCTGGATTGATCGCTGTTCCTTTTTTTACAAGAAGATCCCCTTTCTTTGCGTCCTCACCTTGAAAAGAAACATTTTCCCCTTCTTTAAGTGAGCGTTTAAATGATATGTACTTCTTTCCATCCTTTTCGAATTCCTTCGTGAGCTCGAGCATAATTACGGCATCACACCCAGCTGGCATCTGAGCTCCAGTCATGATTCTTGCAACTTGTTTTTTTTGCACGGGGATAGTCGATACCATACCTGCAGCTAACTCTTCAACCACTTCGAATTCGAGTGGGTTATTTATGGAACCTTCAACGGTATCCCTGGACCTGAGGGTGAATCCATCATATGGCGAGCGATTAAAATGCGGAACATCATTTGTAGCTGTAATATCTTGAGCCAAAAAACGATCTTGACTTTCTTCCAGGGGAATCAGCTCCACTTCTCCTCCTAATTTATGCTTCATCACTTTTTCCACTGCTTCAGCGATACTGATGGGCGTTCTTCTATCTATCATGCTTACAACTCCTGTCTGTTTTCAACAATAAGTTCTATATCAAATGTAGCAGAAATCTTTAAAAATTGAAAAAATCCTCACCGGAATGGGAGGATTTGAATGTTACTTATTACGCAGTCTTCCAAGTTCTTCAGCGATCGCTTCCATTTCACGGACACTGAAATTGTTTTTTTTCATCACCATTTTATAAATAGCGTGCAGTTCTTCGTACATTTCGATATCAAAATGGGTTGATTTGATTGCACCGAAGTTCATCACCTTCAATTTATCCTTAATTGCTTCAACCATAAACTCGACACTTTCGGCTGTGTTTTGTGTTAAATCCATACCCCTCATCCTTTCATACGTTCCTAAATTATTTACATCTTTGCATGATTACCCCTAGAAGTCAATGAATATTCGGGTGGAAAACGAAGCTTGAGCCTCAATTCACTTTGTCGTCTTTGTGTTTTAAAGTGAGAGAGTTTGGGAAAAGATAGGAAAAAACTTTTTTAAACATTGTATAATGGAGATAGCTACCATTATCATCAACCAATATATGACGAGGAGGAGAATATATGAGCAACATTCGAGAAGAATATAAATGTGCCAAGAAAAGTAAATTTATGCAAGCGGTCTTTATCGGGGCGTTAGCAGGGGCTGCAGTAAGCCTTTTTGATAAAAATACGCGTTATTCGGTATTGGAAAACAGCAAAAGTTGCTTGAGTAATATGAAAGAATTAGTGAAGAATCCCAATGGGGTACTTTCACAAGTACGTGAAACATCATCTAAGGTCCGTTCCACTGTTGAAAAAATTTCCGATGATGTATCATTCATTTCCCAAAAGGTGGAGGAAATGAAAGATATTCCATCGCAAGTTGCGCAAGTGGTGATAGAGACGAAGGAAGTCTTTGCTGCAGAGCCGGAAGATTCGACTTCAAGTCAGGATCCGCAAGGACGGGTTTCCTCAAATTAAAAAATGGGGTGGGGGTATGGCCAGTAAAAAAGAATGGCTGAAAGGCTCATTCTTCAAGACATTCATAAAACGGTTACAGATGGATGATGTGTCGGGACTTGCCGCACAGCTGTCTTATTTCTTTTTGCTTTCCCTGTTTCCGTTACTTATTTTTTTGTTCACTTTATTGGCCTATCTGCCATTTTCCCAAGAAGATATTTTAAATACTATAAGTACATATGCACCCGCGGGTTCGATGAAAATAATTGAGGCTAACCTCTCGGAAGTGATGGAAGGGAATAGTACTTTATTGTCGTTTGGTGTCATTGGAACCATATGGTCGGCCTCGAATGGGATGAATGCAATCATTAAAGCATTTAATCAAGCATATGGTGTAAAAGAAAGTCGAACTTTCTTTATTTCCCGGGGAATGTCGATTCTTCTCACTTTAGCGATGATTTTTGTGTTTATTGTCGTTTTATTGCTTCCGATATTCGGAAAACAGATCGGAGTATTCCTATTTGCTGAAATTGGACAATCCGATGAGTTTCTAATCATTTGGAATCAACTGCGCTGGGTGATCAGCACGCTTGTATTTTTAATAGTGTTCACGATCCTTTATTGGATTGCGCCCAACAAAAGACTGAAATGCCTAACCGTATTGCCTGGTTCTATCTTTGCAACGGCAGGATGGAGCCTCGTTTCCCTTTTGTTTTCTTTTTATGTGGAGAACTTTGCTAATTATTCGGCGACATATGGAAGTCTTGGAGGAATAATCGTATTAATGGTCTGGTTTTATTTATCTGGGCTCATCATCATACTGGGCGGGGAAATAAATGCCCTGTTAAGTGAAAAGGAAAATCCAGAATGTAAATGATCTTCCTGGAGTTCCCGTAATAGAGGACTATCCTGAAGCAGATACTATTCTAGAAATGACATAACTTTTGTAGAGGGGGAGTTCTTTCATGAGTAAAAAGGATGGCAGCACAAAGCAAAAAGGAAAAAAAGGTTCGAACCATAAAACATCAGGTTCAGCAAACGGTAAGAACGGATATCATTAAATGAAACGAACATAAAAAAGGGAGCCTTATAGGCTCCTCAGGCTGTCGACAAAGTCGACAGCTGTTTTTTTATAAAAAGTTTAGCAACAATATATTGTGTCCTTCTTTCAAATTTACAACTAAATATGCTAATTAAAAGATAAAAAAACCCCTTTTTCTCCAACAATTCTTTTGGAAAAGGGGTTTGTCTACACTCTGGGGAGCCTTATAGGCTCCTTCTTTTTCATTTTAGTTTCTCAAAAGTCTTAAGCTATTCAGTATAACAAGGATTGTGCTTCCTTCATGGCCAATGACACCATATGGAAGGTCCAGGAATTGAAGGAAATTGGATGCTATCAGAATCATGATGACCGAGATCGAGAAAATGACGTTTTGTTTGATGATTCGATTCATCTTCTTGGATAATTTGACGGCTTCCGCGATACGCGGGAGGTCATTCTTCATCAGAACAACATCAGCTGTCTCCAAGGCAACATCCGTGCCTTCACCCATTGCTATTCCAACGGAAGCTGTTGCCAGTGCAGGTGCATCATTGATGCCATCCCCAACCATTGCTACTGTACCAAAATTTTCTTTCAGCTTTTTCACTTCATTCACTTTGGTTTCAGGTAGGCACTCGGCAATATATGCATCAATATGGATCTCCGACGCAATCGCTTTAGCTGTTTTTTCACCATCACCTGTCAGCATGATGGTATGGATCCCCTCATTTTTCAAAGCCTCGATGGCAGCGATCGTTTCTTCACGCACGACATCTTTCAAAGTGAGTATACCAGCAATCCCTAGATCATCTTTAGCATAAACAATTGTCTTACCTTGTTCAGCAAATGTCAGCGCAATGCCGTTTTTGAATCGTTCGGCTTCGCTGCGGCCGACGAAATCAGCTTTTCCGACTTGCCAAAGCATGCCTTTGAAATAAGCTTGAACCCCATTACCTGAGATATCTTCCATGTTATCCGGTTTAATGATGTCCTTTTGCAATTTCGTTTTAGCATAACGTACGATTGATGTTGCCAAAGGGTGGTTTGAATAATTTTCAACAGAAGCAACATGAAATAAGAAATCTTCTTCGCTTAAATCTTCACGGATGATAACATCCGTTACCTCTGGTTTACCTTTTGTCAGTGTTCCGGTTTTATCTAGGGCAATAGCCTGTAGATTTCCTAGATTCTCAAGATGGATGCCGCCTTTAAATAAAATGCCATGGCGAGCGCCATTTGAAATGGCAGAAAGTGTAGCTGGCATTATAGATGCCACAAGGGCACAAGGAGAAGCGACAACGAGCAGGATCATCGCTCTGTAGAATGTTTCGGTCCAGCTCCAGCCCAATATGAAATGTGGTACGAACATCATCAAGCCGACAACTGTCAATACGACTTTTACATAAGTTCCTTCAAACCGTTCAATGAACAGCTGGGAAGGGGACTTTTCGCTTTGTGCGGATTGAACGAGAGTGATTATTTTTTGAAATAATGTTTCACTTGCTGGTTTGGTAATTTCCACGGTAATCGTCCCACGGAGATTAACCGTTCCCGCAAAAACTTCATCATCCAAGGATTTGCTGACTGGTATGGATTCACCAGTGATGGCCGCTTCATCTAGATTGGTACGGCCGTCCGTGATTTTTCCATCAGAAGGAACTCTCTCTCCTGGTTTCACTAAAATCAGATCCCCGACAAGCAACTGGGAAACGGATACGGTCTCTTCATATCCGTTAGTGATGCGTAGCGCTTCTTCTGGCTGTAAGTCCATAAGCGCCGAAATCTCTTTATGGCTTTTATTCATCGTGTATGTCTCAAGCGCACCGCTTAAAGCGAAGATGAAAATCAATATGGCACCTTCCGTCCAGTATCCGATGATCGCAGAACCGATGGCGGCAAAAATCATCAGCATCTCAACATTCAATTCCCGGTCGGCAATCGTATCTTCTATGCCTTCTTTTGCCTTGGCGTATCCGCCAATCAGGAAAGAGGCTAAGTATATGACTATGGAAGTGGACTCCATTCCGTTCTTTGAAAGAGCCCAGCCCAAAACTATTAATAAACCGCTGAATAATGCAGCAATAAGTTCTAAATGAGGTTTTGCCTTTTCCAACCAAGAGGTTTTGCATGTAGCCGGTTGGGTTAAATGTTTAGTATCTGTAGTCATAAGATTCCCTCCCAAATTCTTCTCTATTTTTGTGTAAATGATATGGATTATCATTTGTGTAATATCTAATTGAGAAAGATAATCAACGTCATTTCTCTGGATAAAATATGAAAGCTGTCATCGTAATTGCGATGACAGCAATGATTACAAAGATTTATTAACGTGATGTCCCTTTTGTTAATATTATATTACCACATATCCTATTCAAAAATAAAGAAGAATGATTCTAATCTAGTAAAAAATATAAAATGCCAGTTATTTCAATATACAAGGGCTATTGTAAATACCATGCAAATTGAATAATAAATGGAATTGTCCAGATAATAAACTATATTACATAACAGATGCAGGCATTTTCTCCTTAAAAAAGGCCAATGAAATAAAGACAAGGAAAAGCATGATATTTATCATATGAAAAAAATTCCCACTGTGTACATGATCTATTACAAGGCCGCCAAAGACTGGACCGCCGATGCTGCCCAGACTATAGAAAATACTGCATAATAAATTTCCTGCTGGTAAAAGGTTTCGAGGTAACAGATCTGCCATATAACTGATTCCCAGAGAGAAAGTCGAACCAACCATCATACCTCCAAGCATGAAGCAGATGAATAGTCCAAGCACTGAATAGGAATAAATACCTGCTAGAGAAAATATGGTAAAGCCCGAAAAGAGGATAGTCAGCAAGGTCTTTCGCCGGCCAAAGCGGTCACTGATCATACCCAGGGGAATCTGTGTAAGCAGAGTTCCGCCTGAAAATGCCGGAATTATGATGGATACCGCAGTTAAATCGATTCCGGAGCGCAGGGCGAAAACTGGAAAGTTGCTATTCAATGATGCTTCGAGCACGCCAAAAGTGAACGGAAGTAAAAAAGCGACCCAAGCTATGCGGCTCACCTTCGTAAACCTTTTAAGTGTGCCCAGAAATGATGTGTTTTCAGGGTCATCCTGTTCAGGAAGCTCATTTCTAATAAGGAAAACAGTTAACCAAGTAAGAAGACTGAGTATGGATGTAAAGATGAAAGGCAAAGACTGATTAATCTCGAGAAGCTTCGTCATTAGCGGGCCAACCATGAAGCCAAGACTGAAGAAAAGCCCGTAAATAGCGAGATTTCTACCGCGCTTCGCTATTGGTGAAATGGCAGTTATCCATGTCTGGGTAGCAAAGTGAAGTGTATGATCGCCGATTCCAATGAAGAAACGTAGTACGAACCAAAACCAGAATGATTTCCAAACAGGAAATAAGGCAAGAGAGAGAATGACCGTTATCCCGCCAAATAATATCAATGGCTTATACCCATATTTACGGAGTGGTGCTTCCATAAAAGGAGAAATCAACAGAATCCCAATATAAAGGGAGGCGGCATGAAACCCGTTTAAGGATGAACTAATTCCGTCATTTTCAAAAATGATGGCAATGATCGGCAGAAGCATTCCTTGAGAAAAACCTGATATGCCGACAATAAAGATTAAAACACTTAAAAGCAGTTTATTATTCATAAAATCATGTCTCCTAAGAAATGTGTACAATTTTGATGTTACATCTTAGAAAGAGGATTAAGCAATAGGGATTTGGGTAAATATTGACAAGAAGAGGAGCGGTGAAAAATTTTCCTTTGTCTTTGCCCGAAGTTTATGTATGATAGTTTTTGTTATATGAAAAGAACTATAGGATTGTGAGGAGAAGTATGGTGAATAAAATATTTTTGGGGCTTGTTCTATTAGGCGTCCCATTATCTGTCCTTGGGTCTTTATTGCATTGGCCGAGCGTAATCATGTTCATAGTATATTGCTTAACAATCGTCGCGCTTGCAGGCTTCATGGGCAGGGCGACTGAAAGCTTAGCGATTGTTATGGGACCAAGGATTGGCGGTCTATTGAATGCAACCTTTGGTAATGCAGTTGAATTGATCATATCCGTCTTTTCGTTAAAGGCGGGGCTGGTTGGTGTTGTATTGGCGTCTTTGACTGGTTCCGTTTTAGGAAACTTATTGTTGGTGGCTGGCCTTTCGTTCTTCATCGGAGGGACCAAATACAAACGGCAGAAATTTAATGTTTTTGATGCCAGGCATAATGCCGGGCTGTTAATATTTGCAGTTATTGTAGCCTTCGTCATACCGGAAGTATTCACACAAAACATGAGTGAGTCAAGTACGATGTCGTTAAGTGTCGGAATTTCCATCATTTTGATCTTATTATATCTTGCTGCATTATTCTTTAAATTGGTTACTCACCGCGGGGTATATCAGCATAACCAGAAAACCAAGGAACATGAAGAGGAAGAACCGGAATGGAGTAAGAAAAAGGCAATTATAATACTTGCTGCCGCTACTTTGGCTGTTGCGTTCGTATCGGAGAAGCTTGTACATACCTTCAGCGAAGTGGGGGAAACCTTCGGATGGACAGAGCTATTCATCGGTGTCATTATCGTTGCGATCGTGGGTAACGCGGCAGAGCATGCGTCCGCCGTCATAATGGCCTATAAAAATAAAATGGATGTCGCTGTGGAGATTGCCGTTGGTTCCACACTTCAAGTAGCGATGTTCGTAGCTCCTGTACTCGTATTGATTTCGTTAATGTATCCAACTCATATGCCGCTTATTTTCACATGGCCAGAACTGATTTCAATGGTTTCAGCAGTCTTTCTGATGATCATGATTTCGAATGACGGGGAAACGAACTGGTTTGAAGGCCTTACCCTATTGGCTGCTTACTTCATCATGGGGATTGGATTTTACTTATTATAATAATGCAGGCCTTCCGATGCGGAAGGTCTTCTTTTATATAAATAAAAATGACTCTGCTCAGGTTAGATTTAGCAGAGTCATTTCTATATTAGTAAATTACCATTCATAAGTTTTTCCAAAATTTTTCATCATGCTTTTGTAAAAGTTGAGAAAATATTCTAGAGTGTTACACCATCCTTTTACATCAGATTTAAGTATGGGCGAATTCGTTTTCTGTCATCCTTTAAAAGGGTGTCATGGATTGTTCGATAAGCATACCTCCTGAGAGTGTAATAGGTATGAACGATTTCGCCTCCTTTTTATAATGTAAATTAAGTATAACCGATTCCGATTGAAAAGTAAATATTCTGAACTTTAAAAATATATTACAAATTCGACAGCAGAATGAAATGTATAGAATGTTGGCTAAAAACAAAATCTATAAACAAAATGATTGAACCCCTCAAAAGGAGTGCGACAGCATGAAAAGAATTATTCTTATTACGATGATTGCCCTAATTGCCTTCATTCAGGCGAATGTAAGTTTTGCAGCCAATAAACCAGGAGATAAAGCAACTCCGAATAAGGTGAATATCCCGCCTTCCGTATTGAATATTGCAAAGGAGAATACGTATCCGAACCCGACTCAGGATCTTCCGATGCTGCAGCCGAGTAAGTTTGCCAAACAATTGATCGGCTCGTCGGATATAAAGATTGAAAATCCTGAACTCATTCATATGTTGAATGAATCAGCAATTGCAAAGGCTCCGCTTGCTTTTGGTTATAGGGCGACCATATACCTTGGTCATTGGGCCTTGAATTATGAGTCTTCGGAAACGGCCCCAAACTGGGAATACCAAAAGATCAATATGAATTACTATGATAATCGCGGCGGTGAAGTTCCATACAGGATCCGTTACATCCAGGAGAGTCAGAAGGCAGTGAGCGGCGGTCTTACCGCGAAAATCCCTAAGGCTGAGGATGTTCAAAAGATGATGCTGTTAAAAGCCACAGAAAAAACCAATTTGCCATTGGCTTTCGAAACGATCATCGGAGCTGGTACGAAAAAAGATGAGGTATACAATGTTGCTTCAAATAGGATAGGTTACTTATCCAGTTATGCTTCTGCCGTCAATGAAAAAGGAAAGGTCACATATGGGGAAGTATATTTGAACCTAAAAGGAAATAAGCGAACCATAACGATCAAGAACATCACTTCTCAAGGCATCGGTGCATGGATACCGATTCAGGACCATGTTTCCTTCAGCTTTACAGTCTCTCAGCAACCTAGGTAAAAAGAAAAACTCGCCGGATTGGCGAGTTTTTTCTTTATATGGAAGACTTCCTAATCCTGAAGTCTTCCATCGGGTAGTATGCATTTTTGACGAGAACATTCGGGCCTAGACATTTGACTGCCGGGCAGTGGCAGTTCAATTCATTGGCCAGTTTCGAATTCATCCATGTGTCATACGATTCGGTCAATGGTGAATCAATGATATTTCCCAAAGTAGGTGCGTCCCCGAAATCGGTCACGATCACTTCCCCAGTGAAAATATTGACGTTCAACCTGGAACGTCCATCAGGGTCATTTCGAACCGTCACTTTATGTGAACCATACAGGCGTTGAAGCAGCTCTATATCCTCTTTAGCGTTATTGCAAGGATAGAATGGCAGGGTACCAAAAAGCATCCATACATTTTCATCACGGATATCAAGCAAATGATGAATCGCTTCACGCATATTTTCCAATGATAACGTTTCAAGTGCCGAAGCGAAATCGCTTGGATACATCGGATGAATTTCATGTCTTTGACATCCCATTTCATCGACGATTTGTCTGTGAATATGCTCAAGATGCGGCAATGTGCGTTTATTAAGCATCGTTTCTGCAGAAACCAGCACACCAGCTTTTGTCAGGGCACGGGAATTTTCGATCATTTTATCAAATAACTTCTTTCGCTGTTCCCGTGATGGTTTTCGATCCATCATGGCGAAGCCTATATCAATGAATTCATCGATCGTTCCCCAGTTATGGGAAATGTGCAGAACATCCAAATAAGGAATGATTTCCTCGTACCGTTCCAAGTCAAGGGTCAAATTGGAATTGATTTGTGTGCGGACCCCACGGCTACGGGCATATTTCAATAAAGGTAAAACATAATTCTTCACTTGTTTCCTAGATAGCATCGGTTCCCCGCCAGTGATGCTGAGCGAGCGAAGCAAAGGAATCTCATCAAGGCGCCGAATCAGTAATTCCAAAGGCAGAGCATCCGGATCCTTAGGCTGAAGTGTGTAACCGACAGCACAATGTTCGCAACGCATATTGCAAAGAGTGGTGGTAGTGAACTCCACATTGGTCAAGCAGAGTTTTCCATATTGTTCAACGTCCATATATGCTTCCCAAGGATCATACTTGGGTGTAATTGGTGTTAAAAGATCTTGCTTGATTATTGACATGTTTAAAACTCCTTACGTAATAATGCACTAACCCATTATGAACAATGGGGACAAAAATTGTCAAATGGCGGAGAGCTGCATTTTAGCTTGCCATTGCACTTTCAAGCAGATTTCGTTACGATGAAAGAAGAACGGAAGGAGAGTGCCTCATGGGAAAATCCATTACAGGTAAAAACGAACAATTAACATACTTAAAAGAACGCCTCACGATGTTCATGGAGGTTCTTGATCATATCGAACCAGAAAATACTGAATTGGAAGATATAGACCGCTTAATCGGCATGATAGATGATTTGGAAGGCAAAGTTGAACAATTCAAAACCCGCGAAGAATAATATCTGTTTCGATAGTATGATTTTTTCAATGTTAATATTCATGAAGGGATGACGAGCAACCTGCGTCATCCCTTTTTTATATATAATGATTGATTGCGTTCATCATAAATAGGTAAAGATTGGTGATGACATTTTACTCATGGGCTTATTCTTTGCGGCTTGAACATTCCTCTTCAAATTGCTTTTCATTAAGAAAAATAATTACTTGTTTTCGAAAGATTATGTTAGATGTATAATAAAACGGGTGTTGTATCATTCGCTCTTTATAGAGAAGCAGGGAAATGATTAAATCTAGGGGAAATAAGAGGGGGAAGAGAAATTTGGATATTCAAAAATTCCAAGAAAGTATGTACAGTCTTATCGTTGAAACTTCAACGAATCTTCCAAAGGATGTTCGTCGTGCGGTAAAAAGCGCAAAACAACGTGAAAATGCAGGCACTCGTTCAGCGTTGAGCTTGGCCAC
Source organism: Peribacillus sp. YIM B13481 (assembly GCF_042787985.1). NCBI lineage: Bacteria > Bacillati > Bacillota > Bacilli > Caryophanales > Bacillaceae > Peribacillus > Peribacillus sp. YIM B13481. Next base: position 21,730 of record NZ_JBHZPE010000043.1, on the reverse strand, counting down.
CATCACGAATAATATTACAATGGCTGACGACAATGTATCACCGATTTGTCAGGATACTGGTCTGCCGACTTTCAAAATTAAAACTCCAGTTGGCGTGAACCAACTTGAAATAAAAGACGCAATCCGTAATGCAATCATTTTAGCAACAAAGGGCGGAAAACTTCGTCCAAACGCAGTTGATTCTTTATCGGGTGAAAATAGCGGGGATAATCTTGGGGAAGGTCTTCCTGTCATGAAATTCGATCAATGGGAAAAAGACTACATTGATGTTCGTCTCATCTTAAAAGGAGGCGGCTGTGAAAATAAAAACATTCAATACAGTCTGCCTATGGAGCTTGAAGGATTGGGGAAAGCGGGCCGTGATTTGGACGGAATCCGTAAATGTGTCCTACACTCTGTCTACCAAGCACAAGGACAAGGATGCAGTGCCGGCTTTATCGGCGTTGGTATTGGAGGGGACCGTTCATCCGGATATGATCTGGCTAAGGCTCAACTTTTCCGCAGTAATGAAGATGTGAATCCGAATGAAGATCTTCGTAATCTTGAAGATTACATCATGAAGACAGCTAATGAATTGGGAATCGGCACGATGGGATTTGGCGGCGAAACCACACTGCTTGGATGTAAAATCGGTGTCATGCACCGTATTCCGGCAAGCTTTTTCGTCTCCGTTGCTTACAACTGCTGGGCTTTCCGCCGTTTAGGTGTGAAAGTGAATCCCGAAACAGGAGAAATCAATGAGTGGTTATACCAAGAAGGCGAGAAAATCGACTTTGCTCTAGAAGAAGAAAAAGCAGCGAAGGAAGAAGTGGCAGCCACTGTAGAATCTGACGTTGAAGCTTCCCGTGAAATCACCCTACAAGCACCAATCACGGAAGAACAAATCCGTGAATTAAAAGTTGGTGACGTAGTTCATATTAACGGCAGAATATATACGGGCCGTGACGCTATCCATAAGCACTTATCTGAAAATCCTGCACCAATCGACCTAGACGGACAAGTCATTTATCACTGTGGACCAGTTATGCTGAAGGACGAAGAAGGTAAATGGCATGTGAAGGCTGCGGGACCAACAACAAGTATTCGTGAAGAACCATACCAAGGCGATATCATGAAACGATTCGGCATCCGTGCAGTCATCGGTAAAGGCGGAATGGGACCGAAAACATTAGAAGCACTAAGTGAACACGGCGGCGTTTATCTAAACGCAATCGGCGGGGCTGCTCAATATTATGCAGACTGCATCAAATCCGTCGAAGGTGTTAACTTTACTGAATTTGGTATTCCAGAAGCAATGTGGCATTTGAACGTTGAAGGATTTACAGCAGTTGTTACCATGGATTCACATGGAAACAGCCTCCATAAAGATGTTCAGCAATCTTCATTGGAAAAATTGGCACAATTCAAAGAACCAGTATTTAAATAATGTATGGTAAAAGACGCTCACCAATCGGTTGAGCGTCTTTTGCATATCTTACTCGTCCATTTCCGGAAGTGGATCAATCCTCGATGAATCCTCCAAATTCAATCCACTTTTCACAAAATGAATAAACACTCCACCACCTAAACCAAGACAACCAACAAAGCCTAACGTGATAACCCATTCCAGCATTTCATTCCCCCCTTGTTAAATGTATATGAAAAAAAAGGCGATAATTACCTCATAAAAGTACAATCTTTTGGAACGGCCGCACATATATTAGAAGAGAAAGGGGGGATTTTCATGCAGAATAGCTACTTCTTATTCTTTATCGCCATGTTATCAGGTTTTGCTTTCATCCAACTTCCTGTGGCAAACACTATTTTCTCCGGTCTTGAAACATTCCTAGACGTAATCGGAATTGTAATCGTTCTCATTTTCGCCATCACCATTATTTGGAAGGCTGCACAGGCGCTATTTAAAGGATAAACAAACAGAAGGGCCAATCCTTTTCGGAGGAAAGGCCTTTTTTTTTGTGGGATTAAGGTTATAATTCAGCCTAGAGCAGCAGAAATCGTCCAACCGGATAATTCGCCCCACGGAGCGAGATTCGACCTTCGCAATATCATGCATATAAATCTCTATGTTCCAAACACTAAGAAAAAAGAACATGGGGGATATTCAAATGAAAAAAATCGTGATTTTATCCGTTTTTATATGCTTGATATGCTCTTTGGCAAGTCCAGCTTTTGCAGAATCCTATAACTGGGGCTTCAATAAAGGGAAAAATGGGACACCTGCCGATGCTGGTAAAAACTTCAATGAGATGCTGCCTAAATATGAGGCGATTTATAAAGGGGATACAAAGAAAAAAGATATATACTTAACGTTTGATAACGGTTATGAAAATGGGTACACGGCGCAGATTCTAGATGTTCTGAAGAAACATAAGGCTCCTGGGGCTTTTTTCGTCACGGGTCATTATTTAAAAACGGCACCCGAGCTTGTTGTCCGTATGGCGAATGAAGGACATATCGTCGGGAATCATTCTTGGAACCATCCTGATATGACCAGTGTGACGGATGATGTAATTCGCACTGAACTGGAGAGGGTTAAAAAAGCGACGGAAAAATTAACCGGTCAACAGGGGATGAACTACCTTAGGCCCCCGCGTGGTATATTCAATGAGAGAACAATGAAAGTCGCACAAAAAGAAGGATATTACCACATTTTCTGGTCGCTTGCATATAAAGACTGGATTGTTGACCAACAAAAGGGTGCCGCGTTCGCTCACGATGAAGTGCTTAAGCAGATTCATCCCGGGGCGATATTATTACTGCATACCGTATCAAAAGATAATGCGGAAGCACTCGACTCGATTTTGACGGATCTTGAAAAACAGGGATACAAATTCAGTAGCCTTGATGATTTAATGATTGCGAAACAATTGCCAAACCGAATGCTTTATTAAAATAAAAAGCGGGTCCTGTAATGATAATTCAGGTCCCGCTTTTATCCATTCTCTTCAATTTCAAGTAATATTCCTGGAAACATGCTATAATACGTGGAAAACTGCTAAAGGATGGATCGCTTGTGTGGACAGAAAAATTACAGGTTCAAGGACCCTATAATTTCGATCTTGTTCTCGAACGATTATCGTTAGACCCACTTCAGGTAGTTGATTTTACTAACAGGACGGTAAAAGTTCCGCTATATATAGAAAGAGAACCAATCGTTTTGCAGGTTCAGGCAATAGGAAATATCGATGAGCCATCTTTCATCATCAAAGGTCATTCAGAGGTTTACAAGTCAAAAGCAATCGAACGGTTAAAAAAGGTTTTTCATTGGCATCAGCCATTAGAAGGCGTTTCCCGGCATTTCCGGGAATCAGATTTAAGGGAAATCTTCGAAGAGCACCGCGGTGCAGCCATAGTCTTGGACTTCGATTACTACAGTTGCCTCGTCAAATGCATCATACATCAGCAATTGAATTTATCTTTTGCACATACGCTCACGGAACGATTCGTTAAAACATTCGGTTACCAGATAGAAGGTGCCTGGTTTTATCCGACATCGGAAACAACCGCCCAACTTCAAATCGAGCAATTAAGAGCCATTCAATTCAGTGGCCGAAAAGCGGAATACGTCATCGGACTTTCCGAGCAAATCATTCAGGGCCATCTCAATCTTGATATAATGGACAAGTTATCCGATCAAGATGTTATGGATACACTAATAAAAATACGCGGTATCGGTAGATGGACGGCTGAAAACTTCCTGCTTTTTGGACTCGGCCGACCGAATCTGTTTCCCAAAGCCGATATTGGCATTCAAAATGCCTTGAAAAAATTATATGGCTTACCGCAAAAGCCAACCCAAGAAGAAATGGAAACCTATAGTGTGAAATGGGCTCCATATCTAAGCTACGCTTCCCTCTATTTGTGGAGAAGCATTGAAAAACGGAGTGAAAAGAAATGACAAACATTCAAGATACAAAACTAGAAGTGGATCAAACGCTTCCCCTTACCATTAAACGGCTTGGCATTAACGGGGAGGGAGTCGGTTATTTCAAAAAGAAAGTCGTCTTCGTCCCAGGAGCATTACCAGGTGAAGAAATAGTAGCTTTAATAACGAAAGTACAGCCGAACTTTTCTGAAGCAAAAATAAAAACCATCCGGAAAGAATCACCGCACCGCATTGCAGCCCCATGTCCGGTTTATGCTGAATGCGGAGGATGTCAGTTACAGCATTTAAGCTATGACCAGCAGCTTATTGAAAAACGCGATATCGTCATTCAAGCGATGGAACGTCATACGAAATTCCCGATTTCTTTATTAAATATAAAAGAAACAATCGGCATGGAAGATCCTTGGAACTACCGCAACAAAAGTCAGTACCAAGTCGGTCAGAAAGATGGCAAATTGATTGCCGGTCTTTACGGCTTAAACTCCCATAACTTGATCGATATTCCCAACTGTCTTGTACAGCATAAGGCTACTAATAAAGTAACACGTACAGTGAAGAAGATCCTAAAGAACCTGAATATCTCGATCTATAATGAAAGAAAGAGAAAAGGTGTGATCCGTACAGTCATTACAAGAGTTGGCTTTGAAACAGGTGAAGTGCAGGTGGTCTTAGTTACAGGAGCGGAAGAAATTCCACAAAAAGATCAATTGCTTAAACAAATTCGTGACCAACTGCCGGAAGTGAAATCAGTCGTTCAAAATATTAATAACCAAAACACATCACTTATTTTTGGCGAAAAGACGATCCATCTTGCAGGCGAAAAAGTCATCAACGAAACATTGGGTGACCTATCATACGAACTATCGGCCCGTACTTTCTTCCAACTTAATCCGGTCCAAACAGTCCGCATGTATGACGAAGTGAAAAAAGCGGCAGCCCTGACCGGCACTGAAAAAGTCGTAGATGCTTATTGCGGTGTAGGCACTATCGGACTTTGGCTGTCTGAAGATGCAAAAGAGGTTCGCGGAATGGACGTCATCAAAGAATCCATTGAAGACGCCAAGAAAAATGCCATAAGACACAAACGCACCAACATGCATTATGAAACAGGCAAAGCCGAGAATATCCTGCCACGCTGGACCAAAGAAGGCTGGAAACCGGACGTGCTGGTCGTCGATCCACCAAGATCCGGCTGTGACCAATCCTTACTGCAGGCCATCTTGAAAGTTAAACCGAAAACCATAGTGTACGTATCTTGCAATCCGTCTACATTGGCGAAGGACCTTCAAGAATTGAGCGCATTATACGAAGTAGAATCCATGCAGCCTGTGGATATGTTCCCGCAGACGAGCCATGTGGAGTGTGTCTCGCAACTCATTTTAAAAGAAGGCAACTAACCCTATACGGGAGTTGCCTTTTCCTTATTCCATTTGTAGCGGATTAATAAATTTTTTATATTGAATATGAATATCGCCAGGATGTAAGAAGATAGTTTTTCACAAATTATAAATGTCCAAATGTACTTGTGTTTGATAATAAGTTATTAAGCATGATATAAGTGTAAAAGAAGTGGAACATTTGGCTTTATATTTTTTGACCGAGAGTTTGAAGTTGTATCCATAGTGAGAGGATTTGAGTTTGAAATGATAGATAATTTTTGGCGTGATTTACCACGACCATTTTTTGTACTTGCACCAATGGAAGATGTGACAGATGTTGTTTTTCGCCACGTAGTAAGTGAAGCAGGTCGACCGGATGTATTTTTCACAGAGTTTACAAACTCGGATAGCTATTGTCATCCAGAGGGCATGAAAAGTGTGCGTGGCCGTTTGATTTTTACAGAAGATGAACAGCCAATGGTGGCACATATTTGGGGGGACAATCCCGAATATTTCCGTCAAATGAGTATTGGCGTGGCAGAGCTAGGATTTAAAGGCATCGATATTAATATGGGCTGCCCTGTACCGAATGTGGCATCAAGAGGGAAAGGTAGTGGCCTTATTCTGCGTCCAGATGTTGCGGCAGAACTTATTCAAGCAGCAAAAGCGGGCGGACTGCCAGTCAGCGTGAAAACACGACTTGGCTATAATGATGTAAATGAGTGGGAGGAGTGGCTAAAGCATATTTTAAAACAGGAGGTTGCGAACCTTTCTATTCATTTACGTACAAGAAAGGAAATGAGCCAAGTGGATGCGCATTGGGAGCTAATTCCGGAAATCAAAAAATTACGTGACCATATCGCACCAAATACGCTACTAACAATCAATGGAGACATTCCTGACCGTCAAACTGGGCTGCAGCTTGCTGAACAATATGGTATTGATGGCGTTATGATCGGGCGAGGTATTTTTAAAAATCCTTTTGCTTTTGAAAAAGAGCCAAAAAAGCATAGCAGTAAAGAATATCTTGATCTTCTAAGACTGCAGCTTGATCTTCAAGATCAATATGCGGAAGCACTGCCACGTTCAATCACAGGGCTTCATCGCTTTTTCAAAATTTATGTCAAAGGATTCCGTGGAGCTGGTGAATTAAGAAATCAATTAATGAACACGAAATCAACAGATGAAGTGCGTGCATTGCTGGATAACTTTGGAAAAGAATGTTGATGGGGCGGGGACAGTGAAATGATGTAGCTCTCCAAAAGTCAGAGAAAAAATGAATCACATCAACTCATGTGTACTTATTTTATTCAGTTTCAAGTTCCTTTGCAGCCGGCAACTTTTGTTTTGATAAAGTCTGTTTTCTAAGTAATCATGAAACTGAAAAGAAAATAATAGGCAGATTGATCCGGGAATCCGTAAAGGGTTCCAGGATTTTCAGCTGCGTTTATTCCCATCCATTTGTGAAATAATGAAGGTACTGTGAAAAAAGAAAAATATACAGGAGGTTTATGAATGCATAATCATGATATATTAATTCGATTAAGATATGCGCTGGATATAAAAAATAAAGATATGGTAGAGATATTTAAACTCGGGGATATTGAAGTGACAAGAGAAGAAGTCATGCAGATGCTCACAAAGCCGAAAGACGGTTTCTATGATGAATACGACGAAGATGATATGGATGATGAAGGTATAAAATGTAACAATACGATGTTGGAGTCCTTTTTAAATGGCTTGATCATTTTTAAAAGAGGGAAACAAGAACCAAAACCCGGCCAGCCAGAAAACCCGGCACCTACTGCAAAGAATAAGGAAAGCATGAATAATATTCTGCTAAAGAAAATGAAAATCGCGCTGACATTAACAAGCGAGGATATGATTGATATCTTGGAAGAAGCAGGAGTCATGATAACCAAAGGAGAATTAAGCGCCATTTTAAGAAAAGTTGGTCATAGAAATTATAAAGAGTGCGGGGATAAATTCGCCAGGAATTTCTTAAAAGGGTTAGCTTTGAGATATAGGGGATAAGGGTTCAGTAATAGCGGCTATATTAAAAAAATGCACATTATGATAATTTCGCCTTGATTTCGTGAAAATACTTTTCCGATTTCGGGGTCTTTTTCGTTCGTTTAAACATATAAAAAGTGTGGAATCGTATAAAAAATCGAATGTGCCCATAAGGCACCTCCTGCACACTCATGCCGAATTCCTGTATGATTCAATACACTGTTGTATGTCTGTTTTCAAAATAATTGGGTGTCTATTCTATAAGTTGGCTTTATAAAGTTGTGTATAATGTGTGGACAAAAAAAGAGAAGTAGGAATTAATCACATCGCTCATACCTATTAAATCCGTTCACTTGATTTTCCCTTTGGATAATATGGTAGATAATAGATTGTACGTATTTCTCATTTCATCATTAAATGGTAGTTGCCTATTGCATTTCAGCCTCAACCACATAGTTTAATAATAAAAGGTTGAACGAGGTGCAGAAATGGATGATAACAAAAAAGTGATAACCATTTTAGGAAGTGCGGGAGGGGCCGCAAAATCAATACTTTCCATATTGAATAAATCAGTTATTGATAAAAGGGATCCAATCCATCATTTTATTTCCAGTTGTACTTTACATTTAATCGATATTAAACAAAAAGAAGAAAAATATTATCATGAATTATTTCCACAGCTAAAAAATCACTTTGTATTCCATCAACTTGATTTAAAAGATACAAAGAGGTTTACTAAGCATCTTGAAAGCACAAAAACATTTTGTGTAATAGATCTATCACGAGCGGATACGGTTGAAATACTAGATTGCTGTAATGCATTAGGTGTTAATTATGTTAATTCCGCTATAGAAAAAACAACGATTGACGAAAAGGAAGAATTATCTCATGGATTTCCTTTAATTGAACGAATCAGGCATTTTGAAAAGTATAAAGATCAATTTTCAAATTCAACAGCCATCATTGGTTCGGGAATGAATCCAGGGGTGGTTCAATGGATGGCCGTTGAGCTGTTAAAGAAAGATTCAGGAGAACGTCCACTTGGCTGTTATATTGTAGAGCATGACAATTATTTTTTTAAGGACAAGGCGAAGGCAAAAAAGGACGTCATTTACACAACCTGGTCTCCCGAGTGCTTTCTGGACGAGGCTATTTCAAGCTATCCGATGTTTATGAACCACCATACACCGCTCTTTTTATATGAAAATGTTTATGATGTCGAATTTAAAGTCTCTTTAGGGGACAAGCAGTTTTACGGTTGTTTAATGCCTCATGAAGAAGTATATTCTTTGGGCAAATTGTATGATATGGAAGGCGGCTTTTTATATAAGGTAAATGACCATACGACGGAGTTAATCCGCTCAAAACTGGATGATGTTGATCAATTATGGGACCATGAAATGGAGGTTCTCGATCCGCTTGAAGACGAACTTGAAGGGGAAGATCTAGTTGGTGTCCTTATTGTTTATCAAGAAAAGGAGCATTATATGTACAATGTATTAGAGAATGGCGAAATCTTTTCCAAATACAAAACCAATGCAACATACTTTCAAGTGGCCTGCGGTATATATGCTGCCTTATCGGTGCTGCTAATGGATCGAATCCCCAAAGGAGTTTACTATGTGGATGAGTTATTGTTAAAAACCAATAATCATTATGGTCAATATTTGACCTATTATATGACGAATTTTGTAATAGGGGAAAATAAACATTCAGATGGTCCTTTACTTCACAGGATGAAAAGGGTGAACCCATAATGTACATTTGAAGTCGTCATCAATGAAAGGGACTGGCTTCAATTTTTCAATTTAATAAAGTTGTGCACAAGGTGTGGATAAAGGAAGGGGGAAATAGGGGAAATCCTTATTCTTCAGACTTTGCTCCTGATTATGTGCATAACTTTTTTTTTTGATGAACTAAAGGGTCCGTTTAGTCAAAGGATGTATGGACCCTATGTATTGAACACTAGAGCAATGTAAACAGATAAAAGAGGATAATTAATCCGCTAAGTTTACTTGTCTTCATTTTCTTCTTCAACAGATTTTTGGACGATTTCTTTTATTTCTCCTATATCACCTTTTGCATTGATGATTTCAAAGATCTCATTTAAGCCTTCTGAGGTTTTTTCATCTTCTGTTTTCACTATATCCCTCCTTTTTTATGGTTATTTGTTAAAGTCTCCAAAAGCCAGAAGATAAAACATATGTCTCTTTGGAAAATTGATGATATTCTCATTGTATTTCCAGCGATTTGAACGACTTTTTTAGCGGCTTTTATTGTAAAACTACAAAAATTCCGATTTTTTTGTCCACACAATATGGACAACGTTGAAAATTTCTATTATTATAATTGTTATAACTATTAGTATAAAAGGATTTAGGTTACTTCCTTATGTGTTTTTAGAGAGGACACATGTGTTTTTAGAAAAAATGGTCAAATTCAATAAACTTGAAATAGGGGTAAAACATATAAAATTCCTGCATTTATTCCAAACATCAATGAGGGGGTATATTAAATGTCAAGTGAAATATTAAATCGATTTTTGAAAGAAAATTTGGAAGATTTAAAAGATAAAGGACTTTACAACGTTATTGATCCGGTAGAAGGTCCAAACGGCCCGGTAATCACCATTGCGGGCAGAGAATTAATTAATTTATCATCAAATAACTATTTAGGTTTAGCAACAGATCGACGATTGATAGAGGCTTGCATAGAAGCAACGAAAACATATGGAGTCGGAGCCGGTGCCGTTCGTACGATCAACGGAACATTAGATATTCATGTTAAATTAGAAGAAAAGCTTGCAGAATTTAAACATACAGAAGCGGCCATTGCTTATCAATCGGGCTTTAATTGTAATATGGCTGCCATTTCAGGAGTGATGGATAAACATGATGCCATTCTTTCAGATGAACTGAATCATGCATCCATCATTGATGGATGTCGATTATCTAAAGCAAAGATTATTCCATTTATCCATTCCGACATGGACGATTTACGAACAAAAGCGCGTCAAGCAAAAGAGTCCGGATTATTTAACAAAGTCATGATTATTACCGATGGAGTTTTCTCGATGGATGGGGATATTGCCAAGCTTCCTGAAATTGTGGAGATTGCAGAAGAGTTTGATTTAATTACTTATGTTGATGATGCACACGGTTCGGGGGTACTAGGCAATGGTGCAGGAACGGTAAAACATTTCGGGTTATCGGATAGAGTGGATTTCCAAATTGGAACATTATCCAAAGCCATTGGTGTTGTAGGAGGCTATGTAGCAGGAAAGAAAGATTTAATTGATTGGTTAAAAGTGAGAAGCCGTCCATTTTTATTTTCAACGGCTGTCACACCGGGAGCAGTTGCAGCTAGTATAGAAGCCATTGATATTTTGATGACTAGCTCAGATCTTCAAAATAAGCTGTGGGAAAACAGTGATTACTTGAAAAAAGGCCTAAAAGAATTAGGGTTTGATATCGGAGCGAGCGAAACACCGATTACGCCTTGCATTATAGGTGATGAAGCAAAAACGCAGCAATTCTCAAAGAGGCTGAATGAAGAAGGCGTATATGCTAAATCCATCGTATTTCCTACCGTTCCAAAAGGAACAGGAAGAGTGCGGAATATGCCCACTGCTGCTCATACAAAAGAGATGCTGGATCGTGCATTAGCGATTTATGAAAAAGTAGGAAAAGAAATGTCGATCATTTAAGAACATTGCATGCTGTAAAGAGAAAAAGGGGAGGGATTTTTGATGAAAAAGGTCTTAGTAACGGGTGCTTTAGGTCAAATTGGTTCAGAACTGACGCTGAAAATGAGAGAGATCTATGGATCTGACAATATCATTGCAACAGATATTCGAAAAACGGACAGCGATGTTGCCCAATCAGGCCCATTTGAGATTTTAGATGTTACAGATGAAAAAGCGATGTTTAATATGGCAAAAAAACATGAAGTGGATACGATTATACATTTAGCTGCTTTATTGTCAGCAACAGCTGAAAAGAAGCCTCTTTTAGCTTGGCATTTAAACATGGGCGGATTGGTTAATGCTTTGGAATCGGCACGAGAACTCGATTGCCAGTTATTCACACCTAGTTCTATTGGTGCGTTTGGTCCATCGACTCCTAAAGATTGGACACCGCAAGACAGCATTCAACGGCCGAATACGATGTACGGAGTGAATAAGGTATCCGGGGAGTTATTATGTGATTATTACCATCAAAAATTTGGGGTTGATACGAGAGGTCTTCGATTCCCGGGATTGATTTCGTATGTTACACCTCCTGGCGGTGGAACTACCGACTATGCAGTTGAAATTTACTATGAAGCGATTAAAAACAAGCGATATACTTCTTACATTGATAAGGGAACGTATATGGATATGATGTATATGCCTGACGCTTTAGCTGCCATCATTACGCTAATGGAGGCAGATGCTTCAAAATTAAAACATCGGAATTCTTTCAATGTGTCTGCCATGAGCTTTGATCCGGAGCAAATTGCAGCCGAAATTAAAAGGCATATTCCGGAATTTGTCATGAATTATGACGTCGATCCTGTAAGACAATCCATTGCCGATAGCTGGCCAAATACAATAGATTCAACTTGTGCAAAGGAAGAGTGGGGATTTAAGGCGGAATATGATTTGGAGAAAATGACGAATGACATGTTGGTGAAACTGAAATTAAGGTCACTTTTAGTAACCGCATAAATAAACCTGCTTGCCGAATAAAAGAGTTGTAATACTCTTTTATTCGAGTTTCTTTATTCAGATGAATTTTAAACGTTTAAAGGATGCACTTTCAATAACCAATGAAAAGTAAGCGCTTTCTATAAGGCGTAATTGAACAACCTCGTATTAATTATTCGGAAATAGGTTGATTAGGATAAAGCTATGCTTCTAAGTTCATATGATACTTAATAACTAGAAATTCATGTTTACAAGAACCTTTCTAACTGTCAGGAATGCTTAAATTAAAAGTGAAGAATGATTTTAAGAGGCAGCTTTAAGATAGATTTAAAAGAGTGGGAGCCTGCTATATCATTTCTATACTAAATAGGGAGAGCATTAAGCATCTTGCATCAAATTTCGACTATTAATAGTGTGGGGGGAAATGGAATGGCAAACAAAGATTTGAATAGGGACTTGAAAGGCCGTCATATTCAGATGATCGCTTTGGGCGGTACGATTGGTGTTGGTCTTTTCATGGGTTCAGCCAGCACAATCCAATGGACAGGTCCGTCTGTAATGTTAGCTTATGCAATCTCAGGGATTTTTATATTTTTGATTATGCGTGCTATGGGGGAAATGCTGTATTTAGAGCCAAGTACAGGTTCATTTGCAACATTTGGTTATAAGTACATTCATCCATTGGCAGGGTATATGACAGCTTGGAGTAACTGGTTCCAGTGGGTTATCGTCGGGATGGCAGAAATTATTGCAGTTGGAACGTACATGCAGTATTGGTACCCGGATCTCCCTGCTTGGATTCCAGGCTTAATCGCAATGGTTATTCTTGGGGCAGCAAACTTAATTTCCGTTAAGTCCTTTGGTGAAATTGAATTTTGGTTTGCACTGATAAAAATCGTAACGATTATATTAATGATCGTTGCAGGATTTGGACTTATTTTCTTTGGCATCGGTAACGGGGGAGAAGCATTAGGGTTATCAAATCTTTGGGAACATGGTGGTTTATTTACAGGTGGTTGGAAGGGTTTCTTCTTTGCATTATCACTAGTTGTTGCTGCTTATCAAGGTGTAGAACTAATAGGGATTACAGCTGGTGAAGCAAAAGATCCGCAAAAAACGATAACTAAAGCGATTCAAAGTACCATTTGGCGTATTTTAATTTTCTATATCGGTGCGATTTTCATTATTGTAACCGTTTACCCTTGGGATCAATTAAGTGCGATTGGCAGTCCATTTGTTGCTACTTTTGCGAAAGTTGGTATCACGGCAGCAGCTGGAATCATTAATTTTGTCGTAATCACGGCTGCTATGTCTGGCTGCAATAGTGGTATTTACAGTGCAGGACGTATGCTTTACACATTAGGGATGAATGGCCAAGCGCCAAAATTCTTTGCGAAAGTATCTAATAGCGGTGTCCCTTTATTCGGAACGTTCGGCGTGATAGTCGGGTTAGCAATTGGGGTTGTTTTAAGTTATATTGCACCAGAAAATTTATTTGTGCATGTATACAGTGCGAGCGTACTTCCTGGTATGATTCCGTGGTTTGTCATTCTGATCAGTCAAATTCAATTCAGAAAAGTAAAAAAAGCTGAAATGGATAATCATCCATTCAAAATGCCTTTTGCACCTGTTACAAACTACCTGACCATCGCTTTCTTGATTATGGTATTAATAGGTATGTGGTTTAATGATGACACACGTATATCACTTATGGTTGGAATAGGTTTTCTGGCTATCGTTGTAATTAGTTATTTCGCTTTTGGAATAGGCAAGCGTGTACAAGCCGATGTTCAGACAGATCCTCAGACAGAAGATAAAGTGATTAATTTATAATTCACTTTGGATATTTCTAAGTGAGACGATTGTTTTTCATGCATTTTTAATGATCGAAGATAAGAAAATCTAAATAGTCTGATGCTTAACTCAAAATAAGGGCTGCTGCTGCAGCCCTTTTCTAATGCATTATAGGGGCAGGCTAATTACATTAGAAAGTGAGAAGCACATTAGACACATTATGTAGCATATTAAGTAGGTTGTTATTTTTGCTCTGTTCTTTTATATTTATGGAGCAAACCATTTATGAACAACTATTCGATATTCATTTTTTAATATTCTAGTTTTACCGGATAATAGGTCTTGGTAAACCGTTGATTGATTGCAATCGATATACTAGCTTTATCGATATACTTATTGTCAGCTTGGATGGTCCTTTTCGATTTTTAAATATGATTTTACTTTTACGATGGCCAATGTTTAGTTACTTATTTATAGTTTTTTGACTAGTGAAATAGTATCCTAGTTCAATTAACTGGTGTGCCGGCTTAAAATCTGAGCGGGTCTTAAGGCAACTTTTTCTTTCTTCATAAGTGAGTTTAGTTGCATTACATAACATCATGAACGTGGCGAATACATATCCACTAATACTTAGCGTGATATACCTATGATGTTAGTAGTTTTAAGTATTCCATTGAAAAGTTGGCAGAAGATAGAAGGCAAAAAAGTGAGAAAAGGAGACAGAAAAAATGACAACTTCAAAGAAAATTTTAAGGACTTGCAACAAAGGACACAAATACTATAAATCCACCGACTGTCCGATCTGCCCTATTTGTGAGCAAGAACGGAAACCTGACAATGGATTTCTTTCACTGCTCTCGGCACCAGCCAGACGGGCATTGGAAAACAATGGGGTAACTTCATTGCAACAGCTATCAACATATAGTGAAAAAGAGATTTTGAAATTTCACGGTATGGGACCAGCTTCTTTGCCTAAACTTAGGACTGCTTTGCAGACAAATGGGTTATCATTCAAAAATTAACCACCAAGAAAGGAATGCATTTTATGTCTCCTAGAGCATATTTCATTCAATTTCTTTCGCAAGTCACAGGGGGATTTACGTCAATAAGGGATTAGGAATCGATTATTCCTGAATTTTTATGGGCACCATCCTTGTTAAACTGAAAGTAACTCTAAAAAGTGAGGTAACGAAAAGCATGAGTTCCTATACTCCCTATTTTGAATTCAATAGAAAAAAGTGGGCATCTTTACGAAACCATACTCCCCTTCCTTTAAATGAAGAAGAATTGGATGACTTAAAAGGAATAAATGAAGAAATATCTATTCAGGAAGTAGAAGAGATTTATTTGCCCTTGACTCGTTTAATTAATTTATATGTCGAAGCTTCTCAGCAACTTAACACTGCTACTTCTTCATTTCTAAAAACAAATGCTAAAAAAGTACCCTATATCATTGGAATTGCAGGGAGTGTTGCTGTAGGAAAGAGTACGACAGCAAGGTTACTTCAGACATTATTATCTAGATGGGATAATCATAGAAACGTAGGCCTGGTCACAACAGATGGTTTTTTGTATTCAAATGCCTCTTTAGAAGAAAAAGGATTGATGAAAAGAAAAGGGTTTCCTGAAAGTTATGATACTCAAAAATTAATTAATCTTATCGGTGATGTAAAAGCAGGGAAAAATAAAGTGGAAGTTCCAATTTACTCACATTTAACGTACGATATTTTGTCAAATGAAGTACAAACTATCTGTAATCCAGATATTTTAATAGTGGAAGGTGTTAATGTTCTTCAAGTTGACAAAGAAAATCAAGTATTCGTCAGTGACTTTTTTGATTTTTCACTCTATGTTGATGCAAACGTAGTTGACATAGAAAGGTGGTATGTTGAAAGGTTTCTTCTACTTCAAAAGACTGCATTTCAACGTCCCGAATCATATTTTCATCGCTATACTAACTTGTCTAAAGAAAATGCTATTGAACAAGCGACTCAAATTTGGGAAGAAATCAATTTGAAAAATTTACATGAAAATATACTACCGACAAAAGGACGGGCCAATCTAGTTTTAAAAAAAGGATCAGATCATAAAGTTGAAAATATCTATTTACGAAAATGATATGGCTATTAATAACGGATTAAGAATGAGGTAAGACTTTAATACTTTTAAATATAACCAATCTATTTCCAAATTGTATAAAAGGAAGCAGGGAGGTTTTGTTCAGTAAGTTTATTTGAATTATGAATTTCTTACTATGAGCTTAGAATGATATAGATCCACAATTTCTTTATATTATTTACTTTGAACTAAACCTAGGTTCTGTATTTGTTTTGAAGTCAAGGAGGGTGATGGAACAATGTCGAAATCTGTAAAGTTGTATCATTTAAGCAAAAAAGTACATAAATGGTCAGGATTAATTTTATCTGTTTTTTTTATGTTCATAGCAGTCACAGGCCTCTTGCTTGTTTATATGATACCACTGGGAGTGGCTGATGAGTTAAGGACGGGAAAAGAGGCGAGTCCAAGTCAATCGATACCTATGGACAGGGTCGTGTCTATTGCTACGTCTCAGGGGCTTCCAAATGTAGACTCGGTTGAAGATATATTTAGAATTGAATATAGACCAAGTGCAAATGTTTACCAGGTTCGCTTTAACAATAGTCAAGGTGTTCAAATCGATGCGAGTACGGGAAAAGTATTATCTACAAACCCGGATTACTCAACTTTCCTCATTACTTTGCATGATGGATCCTTCTTTGGTAATTGGTATAGATACAGTATCCTTACAATAACAGGTATATCTTTAATACTGCTGTCATTTTCAGGGTATTATATGTTTGGCTTTCCCCTTTATAAGCGTCGAATGGCGAAAAAAAAAGCAAGAGATTTGGAGGTTTAATCGTATGAAAAAGCTTTTCCATTCAATCTAACCATTCCTACTCACCTAGCTTTTAGTAGGAATTGGAGCATATCATGCTGTAAGAGTAACTGGCAATATTTTAGAAGATGGAAAAGCCTACAATACAATTTCGGTTCAAACCATACGTATTGGGGGCACGATCAAATCAATCGTAACTGGAAACTCAGAAATTAAATGGGTGTTTTCTGAAATGTAAATGCGCCAAAACACTTCCAGGCCGGAAGTGTTTTGGTTCCATATATTAATATTCATTGAATAGGGATAGTTCAGAAAAAGACCACAAATAAAAGGTGAATTAAGTTAACACTCAATCAAATCTCTGACTGTAGGCTCACCTTTAAATTTCCACGCTTCATCTGCACAAAATGCTACACCGTAGCCTGTTACAGCATCGTTTAAAAGGAAGCAATCTATTTTTGTAGCTAACATAGCATTAAAGTCTTTTATACCTTTATGAACAATTAAATCTTCCTTCATAGATTTAGTTAAAGGTATTCCAATGTTGAATTCATCAAATACTCTTAGTACTTCCTCATACTTCGTACCTAAATCACTACCTAATGATACTCCTACATCTATATATGGCATCATCGCAATCAGAAACCTTCTTAGCACTTCATACGCATCCGGGGCTTTATAATCGTAAGAAATTCCTGCTTTACACCCTCCGGTGGTTACACTTTCAGAAGCGTTATATTTATAGGCCATTGCCTCTGCTAATCGCTCTACTTCTTCTCTTGTCACTGTTGGATGCATCCTTGTGCCTCTCCTGCGTACCCTTTAACAAAGTTATGCACCACTAACCAACTCTTTGCCTCTGTTTCACAATCATTCCACTCTATGACTAAGTAAGGTTTTTTCATAATTTATAGCCCCCTATAATTTAGTTAAGGTGTATTTCAAGAACCTCTTTTAGTTTGGTATTATCAGTAAGTCCAATTTTAAGAGATTCGTGCACAGCACCCAAAACTGAACCTATTCTCATACTCTACTTTTGGGTGTTGTTACCTCTCCATGGTCTTCCTTCAGTATTATCTTAACTTTAATACTTTTCCCGTAACGTATAAAGTAATAAAGATAACAAGCCCCCATGAAGCCTAAGCCAACTACCAGGGAAGAACGCTGTGCCGGATCAAGTGCCATAAACAGTATAGAAATTCCACATAAAACAAGACACAGAATGGGTATTAGCGGAAATAGGGGAACTTTGTACTTTAACTCCTTCACACCTCCACCAGTTTTAATAAATTGCCTCCTGAAATTGTATTGAGATAGGGCGATGGTCATCCAACTGATTGTACCTTCTAGACCATTTACAGAAAGCAGGACGACAAAAATGGTTTCTACTGAAACTACACTTGTAAGTAAAGATACTAGGGAAAAAAGCAGACTAAATAATACTGCATTAAATGGGACACCTCGAGAATTTAACTTCCCGAATACTGAAGGTGCCATACCATTTTGCGAAAGTGACCAAAGCATACGAGAACAAACATATAATCCGGAATTCCCTACAGAAAGCAACGCCGTTAAAATGACGAGGTTCATAATATCAGCTGCAAAAGGAATACCTACGCTGTCAAAAACTGCAATAAATGGACTTTGTACTACTCCTGCTTTCCTCCATGGAATCAATGCTGCTAAAACCACGATTATTAGATGTTGTCTAACAATTGGGGTGCAGTTCACTCCGGCAGCTCTTTTTCTTATGGAGCTAACGGAGAAGTTAGGTACAAACAAATCAGGGTTCGGGAATGATGTTTTTTCTTGGTCACCTAGTTAGGAACCTTTAAATCTTCCACTAACGTGACCAGGATAGTTTAGGGGAAAATGGTATAATTTATAATGTAATTTAATTGAAAGGAGGTCGTTTCATATGCCAACCTGTCAGCACTGTGGCTATAAATGGGGCTGGATAGAGACTTTTTTTAAAATGTTTACCTTTAAAAACAAGTTAAGTTGTCCATCCTGTGATTCATCCCAATACGTTTCCAAGAAATCAAGAAACCAATTAAGCTTATTTTCATTTATACCTTTACTGATTTTACCATCAATATCATTTGGGGTACCTAAAGGTTATGTCTTAGCTTTTGAAATAGTTGCTTATGCTTTGGTTCTTATTTTGATGCCATTTATATATAAGCTAAGTAACAAGGATGAACCGATGTGGTAGTCTTTCCAGTAACGGATGCTTTAGCTTAAGATGGGAACTGTCTTTAAGGCAGTTCTTTCTGTTTGCAACGATCGAGGCAGCTTAGTTCATGAGAAACTAACTTTTTGAAGTTTTAGAAAATGGTATAATATGTGAAAAGTAAATAACAAGGAGAAATACTAATGAGCCTTTGTTTTATTGGGGGAGGAAACCCTTCAGCTGGGGAACTTGATGATGTAATGAATTATTTATCAAATCACGTTGAAGCAGGTAATAAAACCTTAATAATTCCTTTCGCTACGGAGGATTCAAAAATTGATAGATGGTTTAATTCTGCAAAGAAATCATTTGGGGATATAGGAATAGAGCATATTAAACTACTAGACTATCGACTCACAAATCAAGAAATGCAAAATGAAATAAAAGACCATAATGTTCTTTATTTTACTGGCGGAAGACCAGAGAAGTTAATGGAAAGTTTGATTGCAAAAGAATTGATACAAGCTATTAAAGGTTTCTCGGGCTTAATGGTGGGTGTTAGTGCTGGGGCGTTAGTTTTTTGTAGAGATTGTATCATCACAAAAGATGAAGATTATCCCGAAACACAAGTAATAAAAGGTTTAGAGTTAGTAGATTTTAGTGTAGAAGTTCACTATGACGGAGCCCTTGATGAAGAATTATTCCCTTTATCATACAATAGGGATATATACGCTATTCCAAATGGTAGTGCAATATATTGGGATAAACAAGTAATTACACCTATTCACAATGTGACGCTTTTTAGAAAAAGAAATAAACAAATTTTTGGTGAAGATTAGACTAACGGGTGCGATAGCTTTAGATCAGAGCTGTCTTTAAGGCAGCCTTCTTTATGCAACTATCGGGGCAGGTTAGAGAAAGAAGGAAATTTGACATACAGGAACAAATGTTCTATTCTGGTATATCCAGTAATAAATAATTCATTGAATGGATTTAGGAGGAATTATATATGTATTTAACGATTTCAGATTTTATCAAAGAATGGAATAAGGAATCTATGCTAACTCAAAACGTTTTGGATGGTTTGACAGATGATTCATTAGAACAATTAGTTTATCCAAAAGGTCGTACTTTAGGAAGAATTGCGTGGCATTTAACAACAAGTATTCCAGAATACTTAGCTAATTTCGGGTTAAAAATCAATGTGGTAGAAAATGCAGAAAACGCCCCAACTTCAGCAAAAGAAATTGCTGAGACATTTAGAAATGTAAGTTCATATTCAGCAAAAATGATTGAAGAACAATGGAAGGATGAAACTCTAAAACAAGTGCAAAATGCATTTGGGAGAGAAGAAACAAATGCTATGATTATTATGGGACTAATCAAACACATCGTTCATCATCGCGGACAAGTTACAGTTCTTATGCGTCAAGCAGGAATAAAACCTTTTGGGGTTTATGGACCACCAAAAGAAGATTGGATTCATTTAGGTGTGGAAAATCCACCACTATAATAACATTGTGCTAACAGGTGCTTTACTTCAATTAAAAGAAGCTGAGATCAGCTTCCTTTTTGTTATGCAGTTAAAGGGGCAGCATTCCTGTAATGAATAAAGTTAATACTGTAAAATCGACAAAGTTTGTGAAACATATACTTAAACTATCGGGTGCGTTAGTTGAAGGTCGGGGCTGTCTTTAAGACAGCTTTTTCCTTATGGAACTAAAGGGGTAGGATAGTTGAATAATGAATTGGATAATTATGCCAATATCAAACTTAAGTTAGGTGGCGATAATGTGGATGACAAATTAATGGAAATTCCCTTTCCAGAACTTATCTCAAAATTAGCGGTAGCACCTTTATATATTTTTATGGTAATAATGGCTATTTTAAATGTAATACTAAATAGAAAAAATAAAGGATGTTTTAATTTTTTCTTGATAATGGCTTCTTGGGTATACATTTGTATATATTTATTAGCACTGTATTTCTTTTTCTTTGGAAAATAATTTGTTATAGAACTAACGGGTGCTTTAGTTCATTGACAGGGGTTGCTGCGGCAGCCTTTTTCTTATGGCACTAACGGGGCAGGATAGTTCAACAAGCATGGTACTCGTACTGTGCTGTATTAAAGATAAACACTACTTAATAACTCATATCTTCAATGCTTCAGGGCATCTTATTTAATAATAAGAAAGGGCGTGATTGTTATGAGGTTATTAAGATTATTTGTCCTATGTATTCCTTTTTACTTCACATTCACTGGAACAACTTACGCAAGTAATGACAGTAAAGAGTTTGAAAAGTCGCTTTCTGAAATTGGTTATACTTCAGTACATCAAGCTTTACAAGATAGTAATAAGCATTTTAATCATACTATTTCTTTGCCTATTCAATTACCTCCAGTACCGTTCACTCATAATTACGGCAGATTTAATAACCTTGAAGGTAATATCAATGATGGCTTTGAGGCAGAATACTTTAATAAAGACCTATCTGAAAACCACTATGCAATTCGGGTTAGACCGGTTGAAAATAAAATTAAATTTAAAAAAGATAATATTGACCAAACTTTTAAATTAAATGATGGTAATACTGCCATATATAGTAGCAAGGCTTCTGGAGTGGTTAACCTTTTAATTTTCGAAAAAGATGGATGGCAATATATGTTAAGTGTTGATAAGAGAATTTCTAATAAAGTAACATCGGAAATATTGGTAGAAATCGCAAATTCCATAAAATAAATTACCACAGATTATGGGTCAACCCTACAATAATCCTTAATGAACTAACGGGTGCTTTAGCTGAAGATCGGAGCTGTCTTTAAGGCAGCTCTGTTCTTATGGAACTAAAGGGGCAGTTTAGTTAAAGAAGAAAATGTTATAAAATAGAGAGTTGAAAGGTGATGAGGATAGTAAGTAAT
>NZ_JBHZPE010000042.1:0-44739 GCF_042787985.1 Peribacillus sp. YIM B13481 | reverse complement strand
TCACAGCAGCTTGGGCTATCAAACCCCACAAGCCATTGAAGATCGAATTAGGAATACAGCTTAAGATTTAACTTTTTAGTGTCCAAAATATTGACCCAAATCCACTGTAATGGAAATAAGGAATACTAAAAAAAACTCTATCATAGAATAGAATTTTGTAGGCAAAAGGAGTTCTATCCAAATTTTTAAACATAGTTGATTGGATCGGGTGTGCGAGACTCCTGCGGGAATAGCGAGTCCAAGGGAGACCCCACAGGCGCAAGTGCGCCGAGGAGACTCCCGGACCGCCCGCGGAAAGCGAGTGCCTGGAGTGGAAAATCAACGGCCAAATTGTACAACTCATAAAAAATAGACAAACTCGATTTTCATCGAGTTTGTCTACAGTCTGAAACTCTATCATAGAATAGAGTTTTTTATTATATGTTCTGGGATTAGCACTTTTCGAATGATGATAATAGTGTATCCCCCACCAAGTATAAATAAGATCCGAAATAAGTTTGTGAATAGCAATCTTCGTTATTTCATCACATGTTCAATAAGGCGGAACAATGCTTCCCTACCTATCTAAATTAATTTCGGCTCCATCATAAATCGCAGTCTTTAGAAGTTAGCTTCAAAAAAATGGCTTCATCTTTTAACAATAAATCAGCTTATTCATCTTGAGCATTCCACATAAAGGATAAACCTAGAGGAATATGATAGCAATAATAAATCATGACAAATTATTGAAGATCCTTCATAAATGGTGACCCAATAGGAATAAGATAGCTTAAATCCCCTATAGAAAGTGTAACAAGAGAGGAGAACAACCCTTTGTCCCTTTACAAAGATCCGCTTTCAACCGACCAAAAGCTGGCTTTCATCAGAAATGGACTGGGACCATCCAAAATACCAAAAAAAATCATTATCATTGGTGCCGGCATGTCTGGGTTAGTTGCAGCATCCCTTTTAAAAGAAGCCGGACACGATGTAACGATATTGGAAGCAACCGGGAGGGTCGGGGGGCGTGTTTTGACCATACGGGAGCCATTTTCGGATGGTTCCTACCTTGAAGCAGGTGCCATGCGCATTCCGAATTATCATTACTTAGTTGCTGAATACATCAAGAAGTACGGTTTACGAATCATCCCTTTTGTGAACGCGACTCCTAATGATCCCATTTATGCCAATGGAATCAAAACGACCGCTGCCATATATCAACGGAACCCGGATATACTGAAGTACCCAGTAGCTCCCCATGAAAGAGGTAAAACAGCTGAAGAATTATTCAACATGGCAATTAAACCAGTGACTGATTTCATCATTCAAAACCCAAGTAGAAATTGGGAAATAGTTATTAAAGAATTTGATAAATACTCCTTGAGCTTCTTTTTACAGTACAATCCAGTAGGGATGAGTCTATCAACCGGTGCAATTGAAAGCATTAAAGTCCTAATGGGTTTAGAAGGTTTACCTGAACTTTCCTTTACTGCCATTCTTCGAGAGTTTTTGCCACTCCTTGATCCAAACATCGTTTTTTATGCAATCGAGGGGGGAAACGACCGGCTTCCTTATGCTTTTGTACCCGAATTGAAGGAAAATCTAAATTTCAGATATGAAGTGACAAAAATTGTTCAACATGATAATCGAGTAACCATCCATTCTAAACACACTCAAAGCGATAGACCCTTAACCGTTACCGGTGATCTTGCCATCGTGACAATACCTCTTCAATTGTTGTCATTTATGGATATTGAACCCCGCAATTCCTTTTCCCATAATAAGTGGAAGGCAATAAGGGAACTCCATTATCCTGCTTCAACAAAAATCGGACTTCAGTTCGGACATAGATTTTGGGAAAGGGAAGGAATATTCGGGGGTAAATTGATGACCGATTTACCCATTAGATTTTCTTATTACCCCTACCAAACGGTAAACCCAAGTGAATCTGGTATCATTTTAGCAAGTTATACATGGGAGGATGATGCCACTTTATGGGATATCCTCCCGGAAAAAGATCGTATACAAAACGCATTAAAAAATTTGGAAAGGGTCCATGGAAAACAAGTATACGATCATTTTTTATCAGGAGCTTCTTTTAGCTGGACCCGGAATCAGTACGCATACGGAGCTTTCTCCATGTTTAAACCTGGTCAGGAAACGGACTTGTTTCCATACATCCCAACTCCTGAAGGAAGGGTCCACTTCGCTGGAGAGCATACATCAACAGTACCTGCTTGGATTGAAGGAGCCATTCAATCCGGCATCCGGGTTGCACATGAAGTGACGAATCTTCCAAGAACTTTCGATGAGCCTTTTTAAATGATGGGACTTTTTCTTTGATGAGCCTTGACAAAAAAACCTTCCCATCCAATAAAAAATCAAAGGGTTTCGGAATGAGAACATCCCGAAACCCTTTTGTCTACAAACTGAAGCCTTCCCATTTGGAAGGTTTTTCATTCTTATGAATTGCCTGTCCATTTATGGAATGTTAGCCTTTACCCTGACAATTCACTTCACCCCTCCTTTTGAACCAAAGTCTATAATCCTTATGTCAACTTGATAATTAATATCAGCTTTACTGAAAATTTCATCCCATTTCTGCTTATGTTTCTCCCAAAACTTCGGATGCTGATTTTCCACATACAGAAATAATCCAGCTACCCCTGTTTTATATTCATGCTGTAATTTGTCTACGATTTTCTCGACATCCTTCTCAACTTCAGCCTCGGCAATACGCTCAATCTCTTTTAAATAGGTTTCATTAAATGAGTTTTCCTTACTATACCAATCTTCCGAAAGTCTTGCTGTATACCCGACCTTAACATTGATCGTCAAATGATTCCCGTTCAATTTTGTCGTGATTTTCCTCCTAGTCCTTTTAAGCACTTCAACACTTAAAGGCTTGCCGTGGTGGACTGATTCGATTATTCCACCTTTAACCATTCCGTTCAACCAATTTAATGCAGCTATATCCTCATCATTCATAACCCCGACCAACTTTGAATTGTTGATCACCCCTGCACCCTTCAATATTAATTTCTTACCTTTAATATCCACTGCCTGAATGGCAAAGCTTCCATCTGATTGCAAACTTGAGGAAACTTTGCCCATCGTTAAAGGCGGAAGGATTTTATTCGTTCTGTGCTCATTATCTTTCAATTCATAAATTTGCCATTCCATCTATAAATAAAAGTGTTTTCCCGTCAAAAATATGCTCTTTGGCTTTTTCATATGTTTCCACATCCTGTTCCCTGACTGAACAGACTTTGGAAATGACCAGCATCTCGATGGAAACCGGGTGCCTTGATTCGACCTGCGCAGCCGATAAATCCAGGACTATTTCATTGAAGGCTGGATAATTCATCGTTCCATTGACAAATACAAATAATACTGAAACTTCATAACCGGGAATGAATACCTCTTTAAAAACAACATCATCCTGCATATCCAATTCAGATTTCAATTTTGCCTGTTTTTGATCCAATTCTATATGCAAGGGTTTACTTTTCATCGTGAACTCCTTTGGTTAATGAGTTTTTTTTTAGTTTCCTCTATTTTCAATTTTTTTATTCGATAAGGAAATGTTGATAGCTTTTAAAACAAAGGTTCTTTTAATGAATCCCCTTTACGAAACGAGCAGCATGTGCAAACTAAAATGGTTAATATGTAATTAAATTGCAAATGCTAGGATAATAAGCTTTAGTTTAGAGGTGACAGCATTGTTTAACCGTAGAAAGTTCAAAAAAAAAACCATTCAACATTCTGTTAAAAATGACGAATTATATAAAGCTTCGGATGTAAGGGACCTATTCAATTCCCTTTCTTCATCCAATGATTTCATAAACCATCAAGGAACATATAATGGCGTCGGCTATTGGGTATCGTTTTATCGCTCTTTAATTGATGCACAGGTACTTCACGAAAGTGTTCTTTCTGTCATACCAACTCTGGAAACGATAAATTTGGAGCAAATTAAAGAGAACGTTCCTATTGAAAATACACTTATCACCTGTACTAAGGTTGTAATCGAAGAAAGGATCATGAGAGGTGCAATTGCCATTCGTTTAGATGGAAATCTTGATGAATGCCTATTAATCAATGCTGCGGCCCAACGAGACAGGCAAGTTAATAAACCTGAACTTGAATTTGGAATCATAAGTGCTCAAGAAGCTTTTGTCGAGGATATTGATATTAATCTGAATCTAGTCAGAAAAAGGCTGCCTATCCCTGGGTTGCAAGTAAATGAAATGACTGTAGGGTCCTTGTCTAAAACGAAAGTGGCAGTGTTATCGATAGAAGGGATCGTTAATCAGGAAAGTGTTGATAATGTTATACAAAGGATCAATGACGTAGAGTTTGATGAAATATTGGACGGGTCACATCTCGCGCAAATGCTATATGATAATTCAAATACCTTATTTCCCCTTTTTCTAAATACGGAAAGGCCTGATCGCATCGCAAGTGCATTGGCTGAAGGTAAAGTAGCCTTGTTAATCGATAGGTCATCCTCTGTACTTATTACTCCAACCATATTGTTGGAATACTTTGTCACCATGGAAGATTATGATATGCCTTGGATTCCGGCATCTGCTTTCCGTTTATTAAGGATATTCGCGGTCGCTTTTTCCATATTTGCAACTCCCATTTATGTAGCCGTGCTGACCTATCATTATGAACTGATTCCTATAGATTTGTTGGAAACGATCGTCTCTTCAAGGAACTTAATACCTTTTCAGCCTTTGATCGAAGCGTTATTCTTAGAGATTTCCATTGAGTTATTACGTGAAGCAGCAGCCAGGCTGCCAACTAAGGTAGGTCAGACATTAGGTATCGTCGGCGGTATCGTTATCGGTCAAGCGGCAGTTGTAGCTGGTCTGACCAGTAATATCTTATTAATCATCGTTGCCCTCTCGGCATTGGCATCATTTGTTACTCCTATTTATAAAATGGGGAATGCCATTCGGTTACTGCGCTTCCCCTTTTTAGTGGGGGCCCAAATCTGGGGGGGACTTGGCATTATCATAACGGCCGTGTTTTTGGTTACCCACCTTATCAAATTAACGTCAATGGGACACCCGTACCTTGAACCCATATATCCATTTCGCATCCAAGATTGGAAAGATAGCTTTGTTCGGCTTCCTTATAATCTTTTTAAATCCAGACCTGAAAATTTACATCCTGATGATATGTCCAGACAGCCAACGCCAAAAAAAGCGAAAATCAAAAAAAATGATTTTAATGAATGATTTAAATGAGGGTCCTATATGAACCAAGTAGAAGTTAATGAAATGTATAAGGTATCACCGTTCTATGTGTTTTTTTTAGTGCATTCCATGCAAATGGGAGTAGGCGTTTTAAGTTTTCAAAGAGTTTTAGCAAAGTCGGCGGGAACGGATGGCTGGATTTCGATACTACTTGCCGGACTGATCGTTCATATATTGATCTGGATCATATATAAAATATTAAGTATCGTCCCAGGTGATATCATTTCTGCCAATAATCATGCATTCGGAAAATGGATTGGGAATTTTTTCAGTCTATTATTCATTCTTTACTTTTTGATCCTTGGGATGGATATGATTATCAGCTATATAAATGTCATACATGTATGGATGTTTGCAGAGGTAGCTTCTTGGGCGTTTACAGTGGTTTTATTGCTTCTGATTTATTATATAAATACGGGAGGCTTCCGTACAATTACGGGAATTGCCTTTTTAAGCGTCATTTTGACTTACTGGATTTTCTTTGTCCTATTCTATGCCATGAAATACTCTGAATTCACCAATTTGCTCCCTATATTCGACCACAATCTATTGGATATACTGAAGGGAACCAGAAGTACTTCCTTAACTTTTCTTGGTTTTGAAATGATCCTGATGTTTTATCCGTTCATTAAAGATGCTAAAACTTCACAAAAATATGCTCATGGAGGTGCCTTAACAACAACCTTATTAACCGTATTCATTTATTTAGTTTCACTGATTTTTTATTCACAAAAACAGTTGGCAATGACTATATGGCCGACACTTACATTGACCAGCATTGTCGAATTGCCCTTTATTCAGCGATTTGAATATATAGAAATTTCTTGGTGGGCCATTTTTATCATACCCAACATGACCATCTACTTGTGGGCTGCCAGCAGGGGTATCAAGCGCATATTCAATGTTCAGCAAAAGTATCCATTATGGGCGATGTCCATTATTATCCTGCTCACCAATATATTTGTTTTTGATGAAGATTCCCTATATATATTGAATAAAATAATCAATCCATACGCCGTGCTCTTCCTTGGATTATATTTGCCTCTTCTTTTGGTCATCATTTATATAAAGAAAAGGAGGAAAAGTTTATGAGAAAATTCTTTCTTGTCATCTTGGCTTTTTCCCTCCTTTGCAGCTGTGCCCAGCCAAAAGTGGTTGATGAAGTCAATATGGCCCAAGCCATTGGCTACGATATACGAAAGGATAAAATAATCGAAGGAATGTTCGTCATCCCTATCTTCCAACAGGACAAGATGGGTATGTATCAAATCTTAACTGGAACATCGACGACAACGAGTGATGTTCAGGCCATCGTATCCAAAAAATCGGATAAGCCGGTGATGCTAGGACAGACACGCATCTTTTTATTTAGCGAGAAAATGGTACATGAAATAGGTATGACAGAACTGACCGATTATCTCTACCGTGAACCTCAAATTGGAAACAGGGTCTTTTTGGCAATCGTTGAAGGAAAGGTCAAGGATTTCATAAATACCAAACCACCAAATACGAATGTAAATATTGGAATCTTTTTATCTGACTTAGTCAATCAACAAATTGAAACTGGGAATGGACCGGATACAAACCTCCATCTTTTTTTAAGAAACTCCCTGGAAGATGGCGGAGATTCGTTTCTTCCTTTATTTAAAATAATTAATAAAGAAGTTGCAGTTTCAGGAGTGGCCTTGTTTCATGAAAATAAAATGGTCAGTAAAGTTCGAACGGATGATATGTTCATTTTCAAGACATTAGTTCAATTTCATAAACGGGGAATTTACAAGTTTAAATTAAACGACAAGCAGAAAAGTGATATCGTCGTGGAAAGTATTCGAAGCAGTTCAAATTATGAGGTATCCAACTCCGAGCGAAATCCGTCCATTACGATAAAGCTCAAAATTAAAGGACAAATTAAAGAATCAATGCGAAAGGACAATCTTACCAATAAAAAGATGATAAAAATAATTGAAAAGGAAATGCAAACTTCTTTAAACAGGCAGGCAAACCGTCTTATTAAAGATTTTCAGAAAAAAAACATTGACCCGATTGGCTTGAAGGCAAAATATCACGCCAAAAATAAAAAAATGACCTATGAACAATGGAGAAAGATCTATCCCATGATGGACATTAAAGTAGAAACCAAAGTTGACATCATCCAAACCGGGGTCTCTGAATAATCAAGAGGGCATACTATCGATGTCAATTGCCTGTTTATTAAGGCTCCTATGCCGCCAGTAAGTAACCATACTCTGTTCAATCTCTAAAATAGTCAAAGCTAGGTTATATCTCGACTTCCGTTAACATTTCCATTAAAAAGAGACAGGAATCCATTCCTGTCTCTCGTTCGTTATAATTAATCATGAAAATTCGTACCATCCGTCACTTCTTTAACAATGCCCGCATTGATGACAAAGTCCCCAAAATGCTCTCCTTGCTGACGTTCTTTCGCATAACGGGAAAGAAGTACACGCAACTCTTTTAAAATCTCTTCTTCACCGATGTTTTCACGGTACATTTTGCTTAGCCTGCTTCCATCAAATGCTGCACCGAGATACATATTATATTTGCCAGGTGCTTTACCTATAAAACCAATTTCTCCGAGTGCATGCCGGGCACAACCATTCGGGCAACCGGTCATTCTTATCGTGATTTCTTCGTTCCGCAGTCCGTTTTCATCAACGATGATCTCAATTTTATCAAGCAGAACCGGCAAATAACGCTCTGCTTCTGCCATTGCCAATCCGCATGTTGGAAGCGCCACGCATGCGATCGACCTGCGGCGGAGGGCTGAATGATGTGCACCATCCGTCAAACCGTATGTTTCAAGCAATTCTATGATCTTTTTCTTTTGCTGACTTGATACATCGGCAATGATCAGGTTTTGATTGGCGGTCAAACGGAAATCACCCGTATGGATTTTTGCGATTTCGCGCAAACCGGTCATCAGCTTGTAATCATTGATATCGGCGATTCGGCCACCCTCGACGAATAATGTAAAATGCCATTTTCCTTGCATGCCTTTTACCCAGCCATAGCGGTCACCATTATTATCAAAATGATATGTTCTCGCTTCCTCCAGCTTCCATCCTAACCGATTTTCAAGTTCAGCCTTTACCGCTTCGAGCCCAAGCCTGTCAACCGTATACTTGAACCGTGCATTTTTCCGGACGGAGCGGTTTCCGTAATCACGCTGAATTGTAATGATCTTCTCAGCCACATCCACTATTTTGTCTGGCTGGCAAAATCCAATTACTTTGGCTAGCTGGGGGTATGTCGCCTTATCACCGTGGGACATTCCCATACCGCCCCCGATCGCCACATTAAAACCAACGAGTTTTCCACTTTCAACAATTGCTATGAAGCCAAGGTCCTGGGAGTAAACATCAATGTCATTGGATGGAGGAACCGCAATGCCTATTTTAAACTTCCTTGGTAAATAAAGCGGTCCGTACATTGGTTCAACTTCTTCCAATTCAGGTGTACCGACGACTTTTTCTTCATCTAGCCAGATTTCATGGTACGCCCTTGTACGTGGCAATAAATAATCACTCAATTTTTTCGACCATTCATATACTTCCGAGTGGATTTCGGATTGAAATGGAATCGAATTACACATTACATTCCGGTTTACATCTCCGCATGCAGCAATTGTATCCAGCATGGACGCATGAATTTCCTGAATGGTTTTTTTCATATTCCATTTTAAAATACCGTGCATTTGAAATGTCTGTCTTGTTGTCAATTTCAATGTACCGTTACCGTATTTCTGAGCAAGGTCATCCATAACAAGCCATTGAGAAGGCTGTGCAACCCCGCCGGCCATCCGGACACGCAACATGAACTGATAGGCAGGCTCAAGTTTTTGTTTTTGACGTTCATTGCGCAAATCCCGGTCATCCTGCAAATAGCTGCCGTGATGTTTCATTAATCGATTGTCATCATCTGGAATACCGGCGCTGATCCGATCCTGCATAACTTCTCCAAGTGTTCCTCGCAAATAATCACTTTTTTCTTTAATTTGCTCAACATCACTAGGCAGGCCTTCTGGTGCTTTTAATAGTGGGTTCACCATGTCGTTATCTCCTTTTCATCCAAATTTCAGTAAACATCACGCTGATAACGTTTAGTCTGTTGCATATCGTCAAGATAAGCTTGCGCAGCAGCATGGCTCATCTGACCTTCTTTTTCTATGATCTCAATTAGCGTATTATGGACGTCATGTGCCATGTTTTTCTCATCGCCGCAAATGTAAACCGCTGCCCCTTGTTGAAGCCATTCGTATAATTCCCTGCTGTGCTCCAGCATCCGGTTTTGAACATACACTTTTTCATCCGCATCACGAGAAAAGGCAACATCCATTTTCGTAAGTACACCTGTTTTCAACCACTGTTGCCACTCAGTCTGATATAGGAAATCCGTCACGAAATGCTGATCGCCGAAAAAGAGCCACGTTTTCCCGTTCGCTTCCGTTTCTTCGCGATCCTGGATGAAGGATCTGAACGGAGCAATGCCCGTTCCAGGTCCAACCATGATAATGGGCGTGTCTGGGTTCTTAGGCTGCTTAAAGTTCTGGTTATGCTGGATGTAAACAGGCAGCATGTCCCCGGGCTGTATTCGGTCCGCACATAAAATGGAGCAGACACCTTTTCTTTGACGACCGTGACTTTCATACCGGACAGCACCGATTGTCAAATGCACTTCATCCGGATATGCGGATAAGCTATTCGCAATTGAATATAGTCGGGCAGGCATTTTCCGGAGTATGGATACGAACTCTTGCGCCGATTCACCCCATGAGCCATAATCACGGATAAAATCAAGCAAATCACGGCCTTCACGATATTCATTCAGTCTCTCTTCATTACCAGGTAATAAAAGTTCCTTTAAATCCTCGTTACCTGAAAGCTGGGCCGCTCGCTCAAGGAGAGATTTTGTTAAAACCGTAATTTCAAAATCGGAGATGAGTGATTCCTTTAGCCGACGAAGTTCTCCCTGCTTATTGACCTTCACGGTTTCTTCAGGGTCCAAATTGAGTTCCAAAAGAAGTTTATCCACTAAATCCGAATCATTTTTCGGATAAATACCAAGGCTGTCACCAGGTTCGAATGTAAGGCCAGAGCCTTCAAGTGATAACTCGAGATGATGTGTCTCTTTATTAGAGCCACGGCCGTTCAAGTTTATATTTTCCAGTACTTCCGCTTTAAACGGATTTGTCCTGGAATAAGTGTGTTCACCTGCTGAAGGTATCGCTACGGGAACTGCAGCAACGGTACTGCCTTGCCCTTCACTTAAACTGGAAATGACTCCTTCCAGCCATTCGCAAGCAGGCTCATCATAATCAAGGTCACAGTCCATTCGCGGAAATAGTCGTGTCCCGCCAAGTTCCTCCAAGCGTTTATCGAATTGTTTTCCCGTTTCACAGAAAAACTCATACGAGCTGTCCCCTAGCGCCAATACTGAAAAGCGGAGACCTTCAAGGCTTGGTGCCCTTCTACCATGGAGGTACTCATGGAAGGAAAGCGTATTATCCGGCGGATCACCTTCCCCATGCGTGCTTACGGCAATAAGAAGATTTTTGACTTTTTTCAAGTTGTTTACTTTAAAGTCACTCATGGATGAAATGGTAACCTGAAAGCCATTACCCTCAAGCTTTCTCGCCGCATTTTCCGCCAGCCCTTGAGCATTCCCTGTCTGTGAACCATAAAGAATGGTAACATCTTTTGATACTGTCTGCCCGCTGCCTTGAGCCTCCATTACCGGGGCATCGGCTGTTCCAATATTCGAAACTGATAAAGATGCGGTCAGATAACCGCTCAACCAAATTTTTTGTGTTTCTGTCAAACTAGGCAGAAGACTGTTAAGAAGCTCTGCCTGTTCATGATTAAAGGGACTGTTCATTACCTGAAGTTGCACCATTTCCACCTCACAAAAGAATATAAACTTATCTTAATTGACTCTTATATACAACGAGCGGATTTAATATTTATTCCCATCCATTTAATTAACTCGTTTACTCCTATAGACCAAGTCGGTTTTAACTGCAAAAAAAATCAGAAAGTACAGTACAGTTCATACAGGAAGGGAACACTTTTTCAAACCACGATACAAATAAAATAAAAAATAAGGTTAT
This sequence comes from Peribacillus sp. YIM B13481, assembly GCF_042787985.1. Taxonomy (NCBI): domain Bacteria; kingdom Bacillati; phylum Bacillota; class Bacilli; order Caryophanales; family Bacillaceae; genus Peribacillus; species Peribacillus sp. YIM B13481. Next base: position 33,366 of record NZ_JBHZPE010000042.1, on the reverse strand, counting down.
AAAGGACGATAGCCTTGCCCCGCTTGAACTCTTCCTAAAATAAGTTTCTCATTAAACTTTACTGGAATGTACATCATTAGTAAAATATATATAATTTATTGCAACTATTAAGAATATTAATAATAAGGAGGAATTCCTATGTACTATGATGCTTTAAAAACATTTGTAACCCTTGTAGAAGTCAAGAATTTTACAAAAACAGCAGAAATCCTTCTTATGTCGCAACCAAGTGTTAGTTTGCACATAAAAAAATTAGAAGAAGAGTTCCAAACCAAACTATTTCTCCGCTCTCCTAAATTCCTAAAAGTCACCTCAACAGGTGAAATTCTTTACGATCGGGCTAAACAAATGATCACAATCTATGAGCAGACCCGAGAGGACATTCAGGAACATGATAAGTCCATAAAAGGCGAATTAAAGATAGGGGCAAGTTTTACAATAGGAGAGTATATCCTCCCTTCGTTACTCATTGACCTTCAAAAGGACTATCCTGAGCTTGAACTTCAAGTTGTAATTGGAAACACCGAAGAAATCGTTCAAGCCGTTCGGCTATACAAAGTGGATATTGGTTTAATCGAAGGTCAAACTAATGAAAAAGAGCTTTCCGTACACCCCTTTATGCAAGATGAGCTATTCGTTGTTTCTTCAAATGGTCATGAACTTGCTTATAAAGACGAAGTGGCGATTACTGATTTACATGACCAAGCATGGGTAACCAGGGAAGTTGGATCTGGTACACGTGAGTACCTTAACCACGTCATACGCACTAATGGTTTGAAAATTAAATCGATACTGACAATAAGCAGCAATCAAGGAATTAAAGAAACACTTATAAAAAACGGCACAGGGCTGGCTCTCCTTTCCCAAAGTGTCATTGAAAGGGATGTACAAAATAAAATCCTTTCTATAATTCAATTAAAAAATGAATCCTTTAATAGAACACTTTCATACGTTTATTCACCGATTATGGAAGATAAAAAGAATGTTAAAACTTTTATAACTGAATTAAACAAAAAATGGCCAATGAAAGCAAAGCCGATAGTTTGATCATAGCGAAAGATACAGTCTTATGAATGAAGTACATGCTGGGGAACCTTATGAAGGAAATCGTTTTAGTGGTTGCTTGTGTACTCTGTTTGCATTTACAGTCCTTAATGACCGGCTAAATAATTGGATATGTGCAGCTAAATAGGAAGTTCGCATTGTCATACCGCTTGGGGATACTTATAGTTTTGTTCGGCAGCTCCGTACGATTTTCATGCAAATGTTTGGTTGATAGTTTTAAAGGCGCGACTGAGAGTTCCGGTGGTAACAGATGGTTAATGGAGGATCAGACGGAGGTGGACTGTATCCGCTTCCTAACATAACAAAATGATAATGTTATTATCTAAATAGCTGTAATATACATATAGTTCGTTACTGAATTACTATATAGATTTTATTAAAAACAAAAAAAAGAGCGCTTTAGTCTATATTAGTCATAGATAAAGCACTCCTTTTCATTATTTTATTTCAAATTTTGTACTTCTGTTAGTACACCGTCTAACTCTGTTGCTGCTTTGTCTAGCGTTTTTGCATCAAGTGGTTCAACCTTTGCTCCAGCTTCAATTGTATGAAGTGGCGTTTCTACCTTTTCATATAAATCAGGACTTTTCTCTTTTACTGAGTCCTCAAATACTTGCCATTTCTCCTCTAATTCCTCTCCACTATCTTTTACTTTCGCAGCATCTTTTGTTGTAAGTTGTGTTTTCATATCAGCAAGTACTTGTTTCATGTCTTGTGCACCGTCAGCAATTGAAACTGCTTTTGAATTCGATGCTTCTTCTGTTGTTTTTGGAGCTTCTTTCTTTGTTTCTTCTTTTGTTCCGCACGCTGCTAATGTTAAGGACGTTGCTAAGATGATTGGTACAATAAGTTTTTTAGATTGCATGTTTTGATTCCTCCTGATTTGTCTGTTGTAATTTTGTTATTTTATCCTTTTTTTTATTCAATATCATTGCGACAATTGCCACTATAAGTAGAATGATTTGTGGAATTAAACCCTCCCATGTTGAATAAATCGCAAAGAAATCTATAGTAGGGATTGGAGCTTGTGTAGCTGGTAATAGTCCAGCAAGTTGTAGCCCGTGAATGCCCATACCTGCAAATTTGAAGCATAGGTAAAACATTAGAATACTGGATACTAGGAAAAATGGGCGCATTGGAATCTTCAATCCAACTTTTAATATTAAGTAAGAAAGTACAATCAATAGTACTAATCCAATAGCTATGCCTGCTAAAAGTGTTGATACTTTAATGGATGCAGCCATCCCGATAAAGAATAACACGGTTTCTGTTCCTTCCCGGAAAACAGCAAGGAAAGAAAGAATAGCTAACGACCATAGACTCCCTTTATCAATGGCCTTTGTACTTTGAGTCTGAATGTATCGTTGCCATTCCGCCGTACTTGATTTACTGTGAAGCCAATAACTCATGTACAGAAGCATCATTGAAGCAAAGACTCCGGTCCAGCCAGCAATTAAGAAGTTATTACTCCCAAATGCACCGGCAGAAAACAACATGTTTACGATTACGCCTAAGATAATGCTTACTCCTAAACCTGATCCAACGCCGATCCAAATCCATCTACTCTTATCTGCATGACCAGCCTTTTTCAAAAAACCTAAAAGTGCTACTACAACAAGTAACCCTTCTAAACCTTCACGCAAAAGGATAGTTGTAGCATCTAACATGTTATAACTTGTTTTAGATGCAAGCGGAGAAAGATAATCACGCATTCCTTCAATTGTTTTTTTAGCTCCCTTTACGTCGGGGGTCTTTGAAGTAAGCATTGCATACGACGTTACCATGTCCCTCTCAGCGTTTGTATAGACTTTAGAAGACTGTGTTAATACAACGCTTTCTATATCCAGCCATGAGGTACGAAACTGCTCAATATCAGCTTTTGCACCTTTCACATCATTATGATCCAATTTAGAAAGTGACTGATTTAATAGCACAATCAAATCGGCTACATTCCCCTGATTTTCCCCCGCATCTTCAGTTTTTGCAACAGTATGAGGGAATTTTCCTGCAATGAACTTTTCATTGGTTTGCTTTAATTTGTTGAGGGAATTTTCCAAACCCCTTTTTTTCACAGGTTGTTGGGCTAAAGCAAACTGTACTTGCCCCATCCCGTCTTCTATTTCACGGTAGGCATCTTGAGACTCGTCTTTCACTCCACTTTCAATCGACATCCATGTAGATGAAAATGATTCGTATTGTTTTTTAGCCTCTTCCATTTTCCCATTTTGTACAGAATGCATTGCTTCAATAATGTTTTTGTTTGCACCTTGTAAGTCATTTTCTGCACTTGCTGCAAAACTACGAAACGGGAATGCCATCATTGCAACTACCAAAATAATTATGTATAGACTGGTTCTGCCTTTCATTATTTTCCCTCTTCCCCAAAGAAATAAATTAACCATTAAATGTATAAAACGAAAATGAAAATCATTATCATTTATTAATTCTTTAAAATTATAAATTCTTTTTATCTGTTAAGTCAATAACAAATTATTACATTAAATATAGCTAGCTGAAAAAGGGATATATATATGGATATCAACACAAGAAACATGAACGTAGATAAAGACTTGTGTTGGTCCTTACTTAAAGCTGTATTAACCTCTTATGACCATAAATCTAAGGACGGTAACAAAAAAGACCGCCTATACCAGCGATCTTTCGAGTGATCTAAAAACTAAACTGCATCTTTCAGCACTTTAATTTTGTTAGCAAATAGTTTGTCTTTAAGAGATGCCATCAAAAGACCATCCACTCCAAATCTTCCTGCATTTAAAGCAGAAACAAGAATGAACATAGATAATAAAATTAGTTGTGTGTTGGTACTTGTCGAACCACTAAACAAATAAGAAAAATTCATAACAAGGCCAAAGAATACGGCTGTTTTAGTAAAGCAACCTATCAATAAACCTATTCCGACTAGTAATTCTCCCCAAGGTACAAATGTGTTAAATAGTTCTACATGAGGAATGGCTAGGTTTTCTAGAAAGACAACCCACCATCCCTGGACAGCCGGATGCTCTCCAGTTGCTTGTGCTAATGCTCCTTTCAAGAAACCGGAAGCATCAAACTGTCCGCCTGCTATTTTCTCCCATCCAGCCATTAACCATGTATATCCAAGATATACACGTAACACTGCCAAAAGGATAGAGACTTTCTGGTTTTGTCTTAAAACATCAATAAACATGTTGTTTCCTCCAATAAGTAATAAAAAATATAATTTCCAAAATTATAATAACACAATTGAAAACGAATATCATTATCACTTTTAAAAAAATATGTAAAAAAACTCCCGTAGTAAATTTAAAATCATCCTCTATGTTAATAACCGAGGATTAAAGGCTTTATAATGCTTAATTCTAAACCCTTTTTCTATTCATACATTCTTAAAAACCGTTCGCAAATGTGTACTTTTGCGAACGGGTGATTGATGGCTAGTTTGAACAGCACTAATCGTGGTCTAGACGAAAAAACGGGAATATCACACGAAGATTCATTTTTAGAAAATAAAACTCCGGATTTTCTATAAGATCTTTGGAGAACTCATGTCTTATGCAACTAATGCATCCGTTAGTTGAAAAGAGTGAAAGTTTTTGAGAATATTTTCTCCCACTCACTTAAATAAAGTAGTTTATCAGATTGATCAATCTCTTTTTATGGATCTAAGCTTTTTATACTTCCATGAAAAGAGTGGAAGAGCTAAGATGCCTACAGCAAACCTACTTAGTACCTTTATACCTGACCATCCAAGACTTCCGGCCTTGCTGAAACCATAAAGTAATGCACCGAAACCAATTGTAAAGTGGTTACATAAGGATATGTTTTACACCGCAATTTCTCGCTAAGAGGTTGAAATATACTTTTTAAATTGAGGAATAAAGAATTTTGAATAAAAGGTAAGCAAGTAAAAAGAGGATGAAAATTAAAGAAGCTGTTCTATTTAATTAGTAAGCCTGCCCTTAATCAATTAGATTATAATATTTATTGGATGAGAAGGGTTTTGAGATTTTTTTAAGCATCATTAATAAATTCAAGGAAATACACAAACAAAGAACCCGTTGGAAGAATTCCTTCTTAACGAGTTCTTTTATTTCTTGGCTGTTTTCACATACTATGTTGCTATTTACCAGGAAGTGAGTTGTGGTTGATTTCCCCTCCAGATGCTCGCTTTCCGCGGGGCGGGCGGTGAGCCTCCTCGGCGTAAACGCCTGTGGGGTCTCACCTGTCCCGCTGCTCCCGCAGGAGTCTCGCACTTCCGCTCCAATCAACCTTAAATAGTTTCGTTTTAAAAACAACAATCTTTACGAAAAGAGCCTATTTCTTTATATAAACTCTGTTTACATAAAATCAACTATCAGAAGTACGCCAAAGAACCAAATCCTTATGTATTTAAAGGTTTGGCTCTTGTCTGTTTTTTATCGATTATGCATGATTTTATACATCGTAGATAAATCAACATTTTTGGCTTCTTAAGAAATCTGGCACCATTAGATTGGAAACCACATGGACATGGTGGTTTCCAAACTGTCCTGGTTGGTCAACATCCGGATGTTCATCCGCCTAGATTAGGGTAACTTCATCATATTTTTGATTCCAAATAAGAAAATGAAACTAAGTCAACGCTGCAATCTCCACCTTGAACTACAATTCTTTCAGGATGAGTGTTTCTCTAAAATATCTTTGGCAGATTGAATTTGTTCAAGAAAATTTCTTTTCCAAAAATATTTTCTTTCACCTGGAAATCTGAGTTATGCTCCCTTTAAACTCATTTACGAGATTTTTGGCTATCTTTTCCACTGCTGGGGAGAAGACGATCTCCTCGTGCGGCCCTGGAACCGAATGTTTATTCACTTTCCCCTGTAATAACGGCTTCCAATCCGTGAACAACTCTCTGCCTTCTTCAGCACTGAAGTAGATGACCTCCCCAAAATATGGCGTTAAAATATGTTCTGCCATTAAATTTAGACACTTCCTGTGAGCATTGGTAATCTGCTTTAGACTCGTAAGATCCGCATCGGGCCGGAGCACTCCTTCCGCGATCAACTGATCAACAAGCATGCCCTGTTGATGGACGAGCTCTTCTTCCTGCTTCACTAGCTCTAAATGGGTGAAATGCTCCAATATATAAGATAGCATTTCATCCTCTGTCTTGTAATCCTGTTCTGAAGGCACCTTGGTATCCATGAGTACCAACACCTCAACTTCTTCTCCCTGGTTCCGTAGCATAGTTGCGATTTCATAGGCGATGGCACCGCCAAGAGACCATCCTCCCAGACGATACGGCCCCTCTGGCTGAGCGCGCTTCATTTCCTCGATGTAGAGTTGAACTACTTCCGATAAAGTCAACCCGTTCATTCCTTCTTTCTCTACGAGAGGATTCTGTAGACCATAAAATGAGCAGTGATCCTTGAGTAACCTTGCTAGCTGAATGTAACAGAATACATTACCCAAAAACGGATGAACACAGAAGAAAGGTCTTTTCTCTGATTCTTGTAGTGGAACCAGAACCGATAACGATTTTGCCATACCATGATTCTCACGGATGAGATAAGCGATCCCTTCCACTGTCGGGTTCTTAATCAGTGCGGACACCTTAATCTCTTTTCCAAATTTCTCTCTGACCTTTGAAATCAATTTGATTACAAGGAGAGAGTGACCCCCTAAATTGAAGAAATCATCGTTTACATGGACATCTTCTATCTGTAGCAAATCCTGCCAGATCGTAATCAGCTGATACTCGATTTCATCCCGTGGGATGATTGGTGTAGAAAAGGTACTTTCTCTTTGAATCGTTAAGCTGTTCAGTGCCTTTCGATCAACCTTCCCATTTGTTGTAAGCGGAATCGCGTCTACCTTAATAAAGTGTGCAGGAACCATATAATTCGGTACTTGTCTCTTGAGATGCTCACGCCATTCATGCATACTTCCTTCACCCACCACATAGGCAACCAATCTCTGATCTCCTGGTTGGTCCTCTCTTATCAAGACTACTGCCTCTTTCACCGATGGATGACTTTCTAAATTCGCTTCAATCTCTCCAAGCTCAATCCGGAAGCCACGGATTTTCACTTGATTATCGAATCTTCCCAGATAATCCAAATGGCCATCAGGTAAATAGCGGACTAGATCTCCCGTCCGGTATAACCGTTCCCCTTCATTAAATGGATGAGGAATAAAACGTTCGGACGTTAACTCTGGACGATTCAAGTATCCTCTCGCTAGGCCTGCTCCGCCGATATAAAGTTCACCCGTTACACCAACTGGAACAGGTAACAAATTCTCATCCAATACATAGGCTTGAACGTTCGGCAACGGACGCCCAATGGTTACCCGCCTACTCTCTTTTTTGATACGATAGCACGTCGCATCGACAGTACATTCCGTAGGACCATACACGTTATAAAAATGGACCTTGTCAGCCTCTACTAATTGTTCCCACAGTGACGGTACAATTGCTTCGCCACCGACCAGTACCTTGCTTGGAACATGAACACCATCGTTTGTTTCTAACAACCCGCCATCTATGAGTAATTGGAGTAATGAAGGGGTCGTATCGAACATTTCCAACTTATTCTCCCGGATATAGGTTACAAACTGTTGGGGATCACTGCGAACTTCGTTCGGAATAATATACAAGCTTGAACCATACAAAAGCATTTGTAATTGTTTAACGGAAGAATCAAAGGCGATTGAGGCATTTAGACCAACGCGCATGTTAACAGGTGTCTCATGCGAAAAAACCTCTTTCTGTAAACCACAGGATAGATTTAATACCGAATGATGCTGCACCAACACCCCTTTTGGATTCCCGGTCGAACCTGAAGTGTAGATAACATACGCCAAGTTTTCTCCTGTCACTTTACATATTGGTGAAAGCGTGTTTTCTTGCGAAATCATTGCTTGATCCCGGTCCAAACAAACTGTTTCAACTTCTTCAGGTATCCAACCTTGCGATACTTCGTTCGTAACCAATACTTGAATCCCTGTGTCCTCCAGAATATATCGCAGGTGACTTTCTGGATACGATGGATCCAACGGAACATAAGCTGCTCCAGCTTTCAAGATTCCCATGAGACCGACAATCATCTCAACTGAACGTTGGAAACAAAGCCCGACCAATGATTCGGTCCCAACCCCACATTTTTGGAGATAATGGGCCAATTGGTTTGCTTTTTCATTCAGCTCTCGATACGTCAACTGATGATTTTCATCCACTACCGCCACCGTGTCAGGTGTACGATCCACTTGATCTTCAAACAGTTTGTGGATCACACTCTCACGTGGATATGCTGCTGCATTATCATTCCATTCTTCCAGTAGTTGTTTCTGTTCTATTTCCGTAACATACACCAGCTCCGACAGAGTTTGATCAACGTTCTCGATCATTTGCTTTAACACCTGGCTTAAATGACCCAGCATCCGTTCAATGGTTAGGCCATTAAACTTGCTACGATCATACTTCAACTTTAACGACAACTGACTTCCTGGAACAACTGTCAATCCCAATGGATAATGAGTTTGCTCTACTCCTTCCAGCTCACCAATTTCTAGATTTCCTGAAGACTCCCCTTTCACTGGGTAGTTTTCAAACACATACAAGCTATGGAACAGCGGGGTTCCTCTAGGAACTTCACTCCATCCTTGAATCTCTGTCAAAGAAGCATATTCATATTGTCTTCTTTCTATCTCTTCCTCTTGTATCTTCTGCAACCAATCCATTACTTTTATATCATCTATCAACTGAATTCGCGTCGGTGATGTGGTAATAAAAGGACCTACAATGTTTTCAACATCAATAATCTCCGTAGGGCGTCCTGAGCTAGTTACACCATAGACAATGTCATCTTCTCCACTATACTGGCTCATGAGATACGCCCACGCACCTTGAATTACGGTATTCAAAGTGAGCCTATTGCGCTTGGCCCAGTTTTGTAACGCTTGGGTTTGCTCTTCTGATAAATAAGTTACCTTCCCTGTGTAACCTTTTTCTTGCTCCTTACTTTCTAACCCAAGCAGGGTTGGCGCTGTAAAGCCTCTGAGTTTCTCTCTCCAGAATTGTTCCGCTTGCTCCTGATCCTGCTCTTTCAGCCATTGAATATATTTCTTGAATGGCGGTGACTTAGGTAAATCCACAGCCTCTCCTTTTATCCTCTTCTGATACACTGTAAGCAATTCGTTAAAGACCAGTGGCAGGCTCCATCCATCCAACAAAATATGGTGATGCGTCCAAACAACCCGATATTCTTCCTCCGCTTCTTGAATGACAGTCACCCGCATCAGTGGCGCTTCATCAAAAAGAAAGGCTTGTTTTCGATCCGTCGCCAAAAAGGCTTTTCGTTTCTCCTCTTTTTCTTCAGCAGACAGCGCACGCCAATCCACTTCATTCAGCTTAAATGGGATATGTGCATACACCACTTGTAAAGGATTTTCAATCTCATCCCACACAAATGCCGAACGAAAGATCTCATGCCGCTGGATCGTCGATTTCCACGCCTGCTCGAAAGTAAGGATATCCAATTTCCCTTTAAACAGGAAACTTAATTGCACCATATACGGCGCGGAATGTTCATCCCCTTGATCATGCAGCGTATGAAAGATCATGCCTTCCTGCAAAGGTGATAGCGGATACAGGTCGATAATCGGATAATTCTTTCCACGATTCATCTTAAATAGTACTTTGTTCAAATCTGCTGGGGTGAGATTTGCGATCGCAAAATCCGAAACGGTCAGCGTAGATTCTCCACCCGAAGAATGAATCAATCCACTCAGTTGATGGAGCATATTCTCTGCAACACTTTGAATGGTCGACTTCGCAAACTGTCCAACATTGTACACCCAAGTGAAATGAAGTTTTCCATCGGTTACAATCCCGATTACATCGATCAAATGTGATCGCTTGGAACCAGGAGCATGATCTAAGCGCGTAAACCCGGTCTCCGGAGCAAACATTGCATCGTCAGAGAACATTTGGTCAAATTGTCCAAGATAGTTAAAACTAATGGACGGAGTGATTCGAGACTGGAATCGCTCACGCATCGCTGGATTCAAGTACCGCAAAATCCCATAGTCAACGCCCTTATTAGGAATTTGGCGCACTTGTTCTTTGACCGCTTTTAATGCTGCGGTGGGCGTGTTAGCACCTGTAATATTCAAGTGAACAGGATAGATACTTGTAAACCATCCCACGGTTCTTGATAGGTCAACGTCTTCGATGATCTCTTCCCGGCCATGACCCTCCAAATCCACGGTCAGCGTCGTATGACCTGTCCATGCTGCCGTAGCCTGTACCAATGCTGTCAATAGCACTTCATTGATTTGGACACGATGAGTGCTTGAAATCTCTTGCAATAACGCACGGGTCTCTTTCTCATCCAGCACCACGGTAATCTCCTCGGTTCCTGTGTTTGCTGGAACTTCGAGGGTGGTATCCATTGGTAGCATAGCCACTTCTTGTTCGGATTGCTGCTCCCAGTAATCACGCACTTCTTGCACAATCCCAGCTTCAGCGTAATGATGCAATTTCTCCGACCACGCTTTAAAGGATGTACTCTTTGTAGGTAATTGGATCATCTGAGCATGGCTCGCTTGATTATACGCCGTTTGCAGATCCTCCAGTAAAATCCGCCAAGAAACACCATCCACTGCTAAGTGATGAATCACCCAGAATAATCGGCCGGCTCTCTTCTCGCCTTCATCAAAATACACCATTCTCATTAGCGGTCCTGCGTGTAAGTGTACGCTTGCTTGTGCAGTGTCAATCTCCGCTTGAATTACTTGATGCCATTCTGCTTGTGGCACTTCTTCTAATGAAATCACGGTCAGCGTCGATTGTTCTTCAATTCCTTCATTCCGCTGTTTCCAAGCTCCATCCGGTAAACGTTCATATCTTAAACGCAAGGCATCATGGTGAATCAGAAGGTTACGCACAGCTTTCTCCAGTAATACTATATCCAGTCGCTCTTTTGTTCTAAAAAACATGGATTGATTCCAATGATGTGGGTTAGGATGATCTTGTGCAAAAAACCATTGCTGAATAGGTGTAAGAATCAGGTCTCCAGTTACAACTCCTTGCTCCGCTTGTACACCCTGCTCTTCTTTGACTACTTGCGCCAACTCGGCAATCGTTTGGTGTTCAAACATTTGCTTCGGTGTCAATTGCAAACCTACTTGCTTCGCGCGGGAGACAATCTGAATGCTGAGAATCGAGTCTCCACCGATTTCAAAAAAGTTTTCATGAATGCCAATCGTTTTTGTACCTAACACACGTCCCCAAATCACCGTAAGTATTTGTTCACGCTCATTTCTTGGAGCCACGTAGCCTCCTTCTGTCCCTTGACGATCTGGCACAGGCAAAGATTTCCGGTCAATCTTTCCATTTAGGGTCAGTGGTAACTCTTCCATCTCGACAAAGTAGGCGGGAACCATATGGGTTGGCAGTTGTGCTTTGAGATACTCGCGCCATTCTTCTTTACGCCCTTCACCCACTACATAGGCTACAAATCGTTTATCTCCTGGCTGATCTTCCCTCACCATCACAACGGCCTCTTTTACCGAGTGATGTTCCTGTAAGGTTGCCTCAATTTCCCCAAGCTCAATCCGGAATCCTCGAATTTTCACTTGGTTATCCATTCTTCCTAGATAATCCAAGTTACCATCAGGAAGGTACCTCACGAGATCTCCTGTTCGATATAGCCTCTCTCCTTCTTTGAATGGATGAGGAATAAAACGTTCGGACGTTAACTCTGGACGATTCAAGTATCCTCTCGCTAGGCCTGCTCCACCGATATAAAGTTCACCCGTTACACCAACTGGAACAGGTAACAAATTCTCATCCAATACATAGGCTTGAACGTTCGGCAACGGACGCCCAATGGTAACCCGCTTACTCTCTTTTTTGATACGATAGCATGTCGCATCGACAGTACATTCCGTAGGACCATACACGTTATAAAAATGGACCTTGTCAGCATCTACTAATTGTTCCCACAGTGACGGTACAATTGATTCGCCACCGACCAGTACCTTGCTTGGAACATGAACACCATCGTTTGTTTCTAACAACCCGCCATCTATGAGTAATTGGAGTAATGAAGGGGTCGTATCGAACATTTCCAACTTATTCTCTCGAATATAAGATACAAACTGTTGAGGATCACTGCGAACTTCGTTTGAAATAATATACAAACTAGAACCATACAAAAGCATTTGTAATTGTTTAACGGATGAATCAAAGGCGATTGAGGCATTTAGACCAACGCGCATGTTAACAGGTGTCTTATGCGAAAAAACCTCTTTCTGTAAACCATAGGATAGATTTAATACCGAATGATGCTGTACCAAAACCCCTTTTGGATTCCCGGTCGAACCCGAAGTATAGATCACATACGCCAAGTTTTCTCCTGTCACTTTACATATTGGTGAAAGGGTGCTTTCTCGCGAGATCATCGCTTGATCCCGATCCAAACAAACTGCTTCGACTTCTTCAGGTATCCACCCTTCTAATGCTTCGTTCGTGACCAATACTTGAATCCCTGTATCCTCCAGAATATATCGCAGGCGACTTTCTGGATACGATGGATCCAACGGAACATAGGCTGCCCCAGCTTTCCAGATTCCCATGAGACCGACAATCATCTCAACTGAACGTTGGAAGCAAAGCCCTACCAATGCCTCCTCCCCAATCCCACATTTCTGGAGATAATGGGCTAATTGGTTTGCTTTCTCATTCAGCTCTCGATACGTCAACTGCTGATTTTCATCCACCACCGCCACGGTGTCAGGTGTACGATCCACTTGATCTTCAAACAGTTTATGGATTACACTCTCACTTGGGTACGCTACAGCATTATCATTCCACTCTACTAGCAGCTGCTGCTCCATTTCCGATAGCATCGTCAACTTCGTCAGTGATTTATCAGGATGTTCCACGATTTCATTCAACCAGTTTTCAAAATGCTCAGCCATGCGTCTGATAGTTACAACGTCAAATAAATCAGTCTTATAGACAAAAGAAAGGACCAAACCCTCTTCCACCTCTAGGGCGCTTAAACTCAAATCAAACTTGGCGATCGAAGCATGAATTTCCATCGCTTCTAAACTTCTTCCATGAAGCTCTGGTAGCTCTTGTTTCGTGTTTTGCATGGTAAACATGGTTTGGAAGATCGGAGAATGACTTATACTTCGCTCGGGTTGTATGACTTCTACAATCTTTTCAAACGGAACATCTTGGTACTCATACGCCTTCAATGCTTTTGTCCGTACCTGAGACAACAACTCTTGGAATGTTGGTGCGCCACTCAGATCAGCCCGATAAACCAACGTGTTGACGAAGAAACCAATCAATTCTTCAATCTCGCGATAATTCCGATTTGCAATCGGGCTTCCGACAAGAATATCCGATTGTCCTGTATAACGCGAGAGGAAGCTTTGATACGATGCCAGTAAGGTCATGAAGAGCGTCGATCCTTCTTGACGGCTAAGTTCATTCAATTTGTCGCGTAACGCGCGTGACAGCAACACAGTGTGTGTCGATCCGCTATGTGTTTGCACCGCAGGACGAGGACGATCCATCGGCAACATTAAGACTGGTAATTCGCCAGACAGCTCTTCCTTCCAATATGCAAGCTGCTGATCAAGTACTTCTTCTTTTAACCATTCCCTTTGCCATTGGGCAAAGTCAGCATATTGTACCGGTAATGGTGCGAGTTCTGCTGGTTTGCCGCCAACCGCATCTTCATAGAATGCCATCCATTCTTGGAGCAAGATTTCCATCGACCAGCCATCCGAGATAATATGATGCATCATACAAAGAAGAATCCATTCTTCTTCAGCGATTTGCATGATTTGCCCACGAATCAACGGACCTTGTCCTAAGTCAAATGGCGCTTCGACTTCGTTTTGGATCCATTGTTCCATTTCTCTTTCTCGCTCTTCCGGAGAAAGCGTAGTTAGATCCATTTTGGGAAGGGGCCGGAGAGCATACGGTTGAATTTGCTGCACAGGATGACCATCCACTTCATGGAACACCGTCCGCAAAGATTCATGACGCTCTATCAGCTGATTCCATCCCGTCTCCAATGCTTCGGGTACCCAATTCCCTGTAAGACGGCAAACCATCGGCATATTATATAGTGCACTATTGGGCGTGAATTGGTCGATGAACCACAGGCGCTGTTGGGCATAAGAGAGCGGAATGGCTTCTCCCCGTTCCATCGGTATAAGCGATGGAATCTCTCGTTTTTTGTCTCCTTTACACAATTGGTCCAGTCGCTTCGCCAACGCCTCCACCGTTGTATGCTCAAACAGTTCACGCACTAGCAGTTCGATTTGTAATGCTTCTTTTAACCGGGAGACAACTTGCGTAGCAAGTAGCGAGTGTCCACCTCGCTCGAAGAACGAATCCTGAACACCAATATTTTCTATTTCCAGTACTTGACTCCATACCGAAGCGATGAGCTCTTCCATCAGAGTTCTTGGGTATACGGTATTTTCAGTAGATGGTTCATCAGGCATAGGTAATGCTTTCAAATCGAGTTTTCCATTCGGTGTGAGTGGTAAAAATGCCATCTCGACAAAGTGTGCCGGAACCATGTAATTCGGTAAATGTGTTAGCAGATGCTCCCGCCATTCATGAACACTTCCTTCACCAACTACATAAGCTACCAATCGCTTGTCTCCTGGATGATCCTCTCTCACCAGGACAACAGCTTCCTTCACAGACAAATGCGCCTGCAGCGTTGCTTCAACTTCTCCCAGTTCAATCCGGAAACCACGAATTTTTACTTGGTCATCCATACGACCATGGAATTGGAGATCACCTCCAGGAAGATAACTTGCTTTGTCCCCGGTGTAATAGAGACGTTCCCCTGACTTGAACGGATGCAGAATGAATTTTTCCTCTGTGAGTTCCGGACGATTGGCATAGCCGCGAGCAAGGCTCTTTCCTCCGATATAGAGATCTCCAATCACACCCACCGGCACCGGCTGAAGGTGAGAATCTAACACGTAAACTTCTGTATTCGCAATCGGCCGACCAATAGACGGAGTACCTGTTGACATTCCTACAGGCACGTAACAATCAGTGGCAACGACGGTATTTTCCGATGGACCATACTGATTAATCACTGCAAAAGGGATTTGTTCAGATGGATACTGTGTTAACTGATCTCCTCCCGTAATGATAAAACGGAGATCCGTCTTCTCTGGCCAAGATAATTTCAAGAGTCTTTCGAGTATAGGTGTAGGCGCAAAGCTAGCCGTGATCCGTGAATCAATGAGCCAATCTCTTAGAGCCTCTGGATTGATCCGCAACTCTTCTGTTGATAGGTATAGTGCTGCACCAGCAGTGAGATAAGGCCATATCTCCTGGACAGCTGAGTCAAAGGCAATCCCCGCAATCTGAGTCGCACGATCCTGTGCTGTAATTTGGTATACCGCTTGATGCCAAGAAACCATATTCATCAATGACCGATATTCGACCATGACACCCTTTGGCTTTCCAGTGGAGCCAGAGGTGTAGACGATATATGCTAAATGCTCGGGTTTCACCCGCCGCTTCGGTGCGATCAAGCTTTCATCTGTCATTTCTTCTAATCTCACCGTTTCGACCTGTTCTGAAAGGCTTTCTTGCGCTGCTGTCGTCACCACGATTTGGATCCCTGCATCTTCAATCATGTATTGTAACCGTGATTTCGGATACAACGGATCTAGGACGACATAGGCCCCGCCAGCTTTTAATATGCCAAGTAAACTTGCCATGAGCTCAGCCGATCTCGGGAGGTAAACGCCCACAACTGATTCAGGAACAACCCCTTTTCTCTGCAAAACATGTGCCAACTGATTTGCTCGCGCATCCAGTTCACCATAGGTCCACTCTCTCATTTGATCGACCACTGCAATCGCACCGGGACGTCGTGCTACTTGGTCCTCAAATCCGTCGCAAATAAGACCCACTTGGGACATTTCCATTGCGGTGTCATTCCATGTCTCTAATAACAGATCACGCTCAAATTCGGATAGCATACCAAGACTATTCAACGGTTTTTGTGGATGATGAGAAACTTCATTTAGCCATGTCTCAAAATGTCCTGCCATTCGTTCGATGGTTGTAACATCAAATAAATCCTTATTGTATTCAAAAGCGAACATTAATCCTTCTTCCGTCTCTGCTGCCATAACACTTAAATCAAACTTCGCGATCGGACTATGGCTTTCTATCATTTCGATCCTTCTACCAGACAAAACCGGAAGCTCTTGTTTCATATTTTGTAAGATGAACATCGTCTGGAAGATCGGAGAATGACTTGTACTCCGCTCGGGCTGCACAACTTCCACAATTTTTTCATATGGAATATCTTGATATTCGTATGCTTTCAGTGCCTTTTGACGCACCTGAGACAATATATCTTGGAAGGTCGGTGTACCACTCAGGTCAGCCCGATAGACCAGCGTATTCACGAAGAAGCCGATTAATCCTTCACTCTCTCTGTAATTACGATTCGCAATTGGGCTTCCGACGAGAATATCTTCTTGTCCTGTATAACGGAAGAGGAAGCTTTGATACGCAGCCAACAGGGTCATGAAGAGAGTCGATCCTTCTTGACGACTGATTTCGTTCAGTTTGTCGCGTAATGAACCTGACAGCAACACAGTGTGTGTCGATCCGCGATGGGTTTGTACCGCAGGACGAGGGCGATCCATCGGCAGTTGTAGCAAGGGCAGCTCACCAGACAATTCTTCCTGCCAATAGTGGAGTTGCTGTTCAAGCACTTCTTCCTTCAACCATCCCTTTTGCCACTGAGCAAAGTCCGCATATTGGATTGGTAAAGGTTCAAGTTCCGCTGCCTTCTCACCCATTGCTTCCTCATAGAAAGCTATCCATTCTTCAAGTAGGACTCCCATCGACCATCCATCCGAAACGATATGATGCAGGGTGCAGAGGAGGACCCATTCCTCTTCTCCCACTCGCAAGAGGATTGTCCGAATCAGTGGGCCTTCTTCTAGGTCAAATGGCACTTCTGTATCTTGCTGCAACAAACGCTTAACTTCCGCTTCTCGCTCTTCCGGAGAAAGCATAGTTAAATCCATTTGAGAAAGGGACCGAAAAGCATGCGGTTGAATCTGCTGCACAGGATGACCATCCACTTCATGGAACACCGTCCGTAAAGATTCATGACGTTCTATCAGCTGATTCCATCCCGTCTCCAATGCTTCGGGTACCCAATTCCCTGTAAGACGGCAAACCATCGGTATATTATAAAGTGCACTATTGGGCGTGAATTGGTCGATGAACCACAGGCGCTGTTGGGCATAAGAGAGCGGAATCGCATCCCCCCGTTCCATCGGCATTAGCGGTGGAATCTCCCGTTTTTTGTCTCCTTTACGCAACTGATCCAGTCGCTTCGCCAGCGCCTCCACCGTTGAATACTCAAATAGTTCACGCAACGGTAGTTCGATTTGGAAGACTTCTTGTAAACGTGAGACAACTTGGGTAGCGAGTAGCGAGTGGCCACCAAGTTCAAAGAAGGAAGCCTGAACACCAATATTTCCTATGCCTAACACCTGACTCCATACAGACGCGATGAGCTCTTCCCCTGGTGTCCGCGGCAAGACAATATCGGCACTCACGGACTGTCCTTCCAATGCCAGTAAGGCTTTGCGATCGATTTTGCTATTCGGAGTGAGGGGCATCGCTTCCATTTCGACAAAGTATGCCGGGACCATGTAATTCGGTAATTGCGCCTTAAGGTGCTCGCGCCATTCTCCAGTGTTTCCTTCACCCACCACATATGCTGCTAACCGCTTGTCTCCTGGACGATCTTCTCTTACCAGCACGACAGCCTCTTTCACAGATGGATGATCATGTAGGACCGCTTCAATCTCTCCCAACTCAATCCGGAAGCCTCTGATTTTCACTTGATTATCTACTCTTCCGATATACTCCAAGTTGCGGTCATTCAGATACCTCACCAGGTCCCCGGTCCGATAGAGTCGCTCCCCTTCCTTAAATGGATGCGGAATAAAACGTTCAACAGTTAACTCTGGACGATTGAAGTAACCACGTGCCAAGCCTACACCACCAAGGTAAAGTTCCCCAGCCACACCAATCGGTACCACCTGTTGGTTTTGATCCAATACATACAATTCGGTATTATCAATCGGACGACCAATTGGAATGAGCATCAGTTCTTTTTCTAAATCACAATTATAGTAAGTAACATCTACAGTCGCTTCGGTAGGACCATACAAGTTGCATAACTTCGTTTGCTGAAAATCATAAAATACACCCTTAAACCGGCGAACCTGTTCGGAATTTAACGCTTCTCCACTAGTGAAAACCTGACACAAAGACGATACGTCCTTTTTCGCTTTGGATTGTTCCATATAATCCAAGAATGCAGATAACATCGACGGAACAAAGTGCATCGTGGTCACACGATATCGCTCAATGCACTCCTCAATCATTGCAGGATCCTTCTCTCCACCCGGCGGAAGTAAACAAACACGCGCCCCTACAAATGACCACCAAAATAATTCCCAGACAGATACATCAAACGAAAACGGCGTTTTTTGAAGAATCGTATCCTGTTCAGATAATGGATAGTTTTTTTGCATCCACTGTAATCGGTTGATAACCGAGTGGTGTTCGATCATCACTCCCTTCGGATTCCCTGTCGAACCCGAAGTGTAAATGATATACGCCAAGTTTTTTGCTGTCACTCCACTCACTGGCGCCAATCCACTCTCTTTAGAAATCGCTGCTTGATCCCGATCCAAACAAATCGCTTGGATCCCTTCGGGCAACCAACCTAGTAGCGCTTCCTTCGTTAAAAGCACTTGGATCTGTGAGTCCTTTAATATGTATCTCAGGCGATTTTCGGGATAACTCGGATCCAGCGGGACATAAGCCCCGCCGGCTTTGAGAATTCCTAAGAGACCAATCATCATATCGGGTGAACGCTCGAAACATATCCCGACCAATGATTCAGGACCTATATCCCGTTTTTGTAAATAATGGGCCATTTTGTTCGCTTTCTCGTTGAGTTCTTGATACGTCAGCTGTCCACCTTCATATACTACCGCCACCGCTTCAGGTGTACGCGCAACCTGCTGTTCAAACAGTTCGTGAATCATGCTCTCATGGGCATAAACTGCATCAGTGTCATTCCATTCTTCCAAGAGCTGCTTCTGCTCTGTGTCCGATAGCATCGTCAGGTTTGTATATGATTCATCTGGATGATGAACGATTTCGTTCAACCAGTTTTCAAAATGCCCCGCCATACGTGCAATGGTTCTACTGTCAAATAAATCTGTATTGTACTCAAAAGTGACATGTAGGTCTTCCTCCACCTCATACGCGGTTAGACTCAAATCAAATTTCGCGATCGAGATATTACTTTCTATCATTTCCAAACTTCTCCCAGACAGCTCTAATCGTTCTTGTTTTATATTCTGTAGCGTAAACATGGTCTGGAAGATGGGCGAATGGCTAGTGCTCCGTTCAGGTTGTACCGCTTCTACCACTTTTTCAAACGGAATATCTTGATATTCATATGCCTTCAACGCCTTTTTCTTTATCTGAGACAAAATCTCCCGGAACGTAGGAGCCCCATTCAGGTCCGCCCGATAGACTAACGTATTAGCAAAGAAGCCGATTAATTCCTCTACTCCTTTATGATTCCGATTCGCAATCGGACTTCCGACGAGAATATCATTTTGCCCCGTATAGCGAGCAAGAAAGCTCTGATACGCAGCCATTAAGGTCATGAATAAGGTGGATCCTTCTCGCTGACTTAAATTCTTCAATGCACTGAGTAGTGTGTGAGGTAGAATCACACGACATGTGTCCCCATCGTACGTTTGCGTAGCCGGTCTAGGGCAATCCAACGGCAGTTGGAGTATAGGAAGCTCACCGGACAATTCTTCCTGCCAATACGTGAGTTGTCGATCCAACACTTCACCCTCCAACCACTGCTTTTGCCATTTCGCAAAGTCTGCATATTGAATCGATAGCGTATTTAGTCCAGCAGGCTTCCCACTCGTTTCCTCCTCATAGAAGGCAAGCAATTCATTGATCAATATGCCAATGGACCACGCATCAGAAATAATATGGTGCATGGTACATAGCAATAACCATTCATCTTTCCCTAATTGAACCAGTTGATTGCGGATCAAAGGGCCATTCATTAAATCAAATGGCTCCTGCGCTTCTCTTGCAATCAAACTCTCTATCTCTTTTTCCTTTACTTCCAGAGGAAGGTGAGAATAATCCTCTACAGGTAGTTTTCCAGGAAGATATTCCACAATATGTTGTACCGGTTGGTCTCCTACTTCCTTAAAAACGGTGCGTAATGATTCATGACGCTCAATGAGTCGATTTAATCCCTTTTCCAATGCTCCAGGTAGCCAATGCCCTTTCAGACGCCATACTGTCGGAATATTATATAATGAACTGTTTGGGTTAAATCGGTCCATAAACCATAATCGTTGTTGTGCATAAGACAACGGAAGCGTTTCTTTCTCCTTTTTTTGCATCTGCTTCTGAAGCCACTCCCTTTTCTCAGGAGAAAGCGAATCCAGCTTCGCAAGTAAATCACTTCTCATTTTTTTACCCCTTCCTCAACCAAGCTGCTCTCGAATATACCTTGCGCTTCTTCCTCTGATAACTCTTCCAATTGCTTAAGAAGTTCAAGTAACTCTTCATCATTACTCGCTGCTGCTTCTTTTTGAATATAGTCTTGAAAACTTACATTCCCCTTACTATCATTCTGTGCTTGCTCATTTCCACTGCATTCCAGCTGATTAACCCGTTCTGCCAATTCCTGCACCGTAGTATACGTAAATAAATCATGCAGTGGTAACTCAATCCCAAAGGCTTCTTTCAGGCTAGTAACAGCTTGTGTAGCGAGTAATGAATGGCCACCAAGTTTAAAAAAAGAATCATGAATCCCGATATTTTCAACGCCTAAAACTTGATGCCATATCGAAACAATTGCTTCTTCCGTAGGTGTACGAGGGGCAACATAACCACCCTCTGCTCCCTTGCGCTCTGGTGCAGGTAAGGCTTTCCGATCGATTTTCCCATTTGGGGTGAGCGGGAAAGCTGTCAATCCGACAAAGTGTGCCGGAACCATGTAATTTGGTAACTTTGTCTTGAGATAATCACGCCAATCATGAGCATTTTCTTCTCCCACTACATAGGCAACCAAACGCTGATCACCCGGATGATCTTCGCGTACCATCACAACGACTTCGTTAACCGATGAATGACTTTGTAACGTCGCTTCAATCTCACCTAGCTCAATCCGGAATCCACGGATCTTCACTTGATGATCGATCCGACCGAGATAATCCAAAGTCCCGTCCGGCAGGTACCTCACAAGGTCCCCCGTCCGATATACTCGCTCCCCTTCTTTAAATGGATGCGGGATAAAACGCTCGTTTGTTAAGTCAGGGCGGTTTAAGTAGCCACGCGCCAAGCCTGATCCCCCAATGTAAAGCTCACCGGCTACACCAATCGGTACCATTTGCTGGTTTGCACTGAGGACATATACTTCCGTGTTAGAGATGGGTCTGCCAATCGGTGGTACCTTGTACCTGACACCCTTTTCTACCTTCATATAAGTGGAATAAGTAGTATCTTCGGATGGACCGTACAGGTTGTACACCTTTTCGATTGGACTACCCTCATACAAGTGCTCGACTAATGACTGCGGCAACGGTTCTCCAGCCAAATTCATCACCTTTACCGAAGAAGGGATTGTATTTGCCCGAACCAGTTCCTTCGCAGCTGATGGTACAGTATTGACCAAAGTCACATCCTTCGTAGACAACTTGTCCAGATGAAGAGCACTTTCAGCTACAATCACCTTGCCACCCATCGTCAATGGAACAAACACTTCAAAAACCGATAGATCAAAGGATAGGGAAGTTGAAGCCAGCACTCCAGCTAATTCCTGTCGGGAATAGGTTTGATGTGCCCAATGGATCATCGTCAACGTACTCCGATGCTCAATCATCACTCCCTTAGGATTACCCGTTGATCCTGAGGTATAGATGATATAAGCTAGGTTATCGCTTGTCACTTCACTCGTACATGCAGTCGTTACTTCCTGTTCGATCGCCGCTCGATCACGATCGATACAAATCATGTCAACGGATTCCGGTAATGTCATTTTTTGCTGCAACTTTTCCTGTGTCACCAGTACTCCGATATGAGCATCCGCTAAAATATACCGTAATCG
The DNA here is from genome assembly GCF_042787985.1 of Peribacillus sp. YIM B13481. Classification (NCBI taxonomy): domain Bacteria; kingdom Bacillati; phylum Bacillota; class Bacilli; order Caryophanales; family Bacillaceae; genus Peribacillus; species Peribacillus sp. YIM B13481. Next base: position 11,059 of record NZ_JBHZPE010000042.1, on the reverse strand, counting down.
ACTCTCCGGATACGAAGGGTCAATCGGTACATACGCTCCTCCTGATTTCATGATTCCTAAAAGACCGACAATCATCTCGGATGAACGTGTAACGCTGATCCCAACCAATGATTCACATCCCACCCCACGCTTATGGAGATAATGGGCCAACTGATTGGAACGCTCGTCCAGTTCCCGATATGTCAGCTCCTCATCTTCGCACACTACCGCGATTGCTTCTGGCGTTTTCTCCACTTGTTCCTCAAACCATGTATGAATCGTTTCTTCACGCAGGTCGACAACATCTGTGTCATTCCATTCCTCTAGTAACCGCATATACTCTGATTTCGGCAGCATATTCAGTTTTGTTAAAGAATCTTTTGGATGAGATACAATTTCAGATAACCAATGTTCAAAATGGCCTGCCATTCGTTCAATGGTTGCAGCATTAAACAAATCGGTATTATATTCAAAAGTTAGCAATAGCCCCTCTTCCGTCTCCGATGCAAACAAACTCAAATCAAATTTGGCAATCGAAGTATGACTTTTCATCATCTCCATGTTTCTTTCAGATAGCTGAGGCAACCCTTGTTTCGTATTCTGTAAGGTAAACATGGTCTGGAAAATCGGCGAATGACTGGTATTCCGTTCAGGTTTTACGGCTTCTACCACTTTCTCAAACGGAATGTCCTGGTACTCGTATGCTTTTAGTGCTTTTATTCGTATCTGCGACAGTAGTTCTTGGAACGTCGGATTTCCACTGAAATCAGCTCGATAAACCAACGTATTTACAAAGAAACCAATTAATCCTTCAATCTCTCTAACATTCCGGTTCGCAATCGGGCTTCCAACCAAGATGTCGTCTTGTCCCGTATAACGAGCAAGAAAGCTTTGATACGCCGCCATTAAGGTCATAAAAAAGGTGGTTCCTTCTTGCTTACTTAACTCCTTGAGCTTTTCCCGTAGGAAATACGGCAATATCAGAGTCTGACTTGCACCACGGTGAGTTTGAACAGCAGGTCGAGGACGATCCATCGGTAATTGCAAGACCGGTAATTCACCATGCAATTCTTCCTTCCAATATTGAAGGTGTTGATCAAGATCCTCTTCTTTTTGCCATTCTTTTTGCCACAGGGCAAAGTCCGCATATTGAACAGGTAACTTCTTCAGCTCCACTGGCTTTCCACTTAGCGCTCCTTCATAAAAAGCCATCCATTCTTCGAGCAAGATTCCCATTGACCATCCATCCGAAATAATATGATGCATCGTGCAAAGGAGTACCCATTCCTCTTTGTCCATTTTCAAAATTCGCGTTCGAATCAAGGGACCTTGTCCCAAATGAAATGGTTCTTCCGCTTCGTTTTGAATGAATCGCTTCATCTCTCTTTCTCTGTCTTCCAGAGAGAGAATTGTTAAATCCATTTGGGGGAGGGGCCTGAAGACATGCGACTGAATCTTTTGGATCGGTTGACCCTCTCGCTCTTGAATCACCGTCCGCAATGATTCATGACGTTCAATCAACTGATTCCATCCCGTCTCCAATGCTTCAATTGACCATTTCCCTGCCAGTCGGCATGCTGCATGAATATTGTACATCGCACTATTTGGCGTTAACTGATCAATGAACCATAGGCGTTTCTGTGCGTAGGAAAGCGGAATGGATTCTTCCCGTGCCATAGGTACAAGTGGCGGAATCTCTCGTTTTTTGTCTCCTTTACACAACTGATCCAGTCGCTTCGCCAATGCCTCCACCGTATCGTACTTGAAAAGTTCGCGTAGCGGGATTCTGATCTGGAATGCTTCTTGTAATCGAGAGACGATTTGGGTAGCAAGTAGTGAGTGCCCACCCCGTTCAAAGAAAGAGTCCTGAATGCCGATATTTTCTATTCCTAACACCTGACTCCAAACCGAGGCGATGAGCTCTTCCGATGGCGTTCGCGGCAGGACGTTAACGGCTCCCATAGGCTGTCCATCCGGTGCTGGTAAGGCTTTTCGGTCGATTTTCCCATTCGGAGTAAGCGGGAAATATTCCAACTCTACAAGATGTGCTGGAACCATGTGATTCGGTAATTGGTTTTGGAGATACTCTCGCCACTTTTGGATATTTCCATCGCTGATCACATACGCTACCAATCGCTGATCACCTGGGCGATCTTCTCGAACGAGCACGACAGCCTCTTTGATAGACGTATGCCTTTCTAAAGTCGCTTCAATTTCTCCAAGCTCTATCCGAAAGCCACGCATTTTCACTTGATGGTCGATTCTTCCTATAAATTCTAAATTCCCATCAGTTAGATATCTTACTAGATCTCCGGTTCGATATAGCCGTTCTCCTATTTGAAACGGATGCGGAACGAATCGTTCAGCAGTTAGATCAGGTCGGTTTAAGTAACCACGTGCTAAGCCTGCACCACCAATATACAACTCACCCTCTATCCCTATCGATTGCAAACGTTGATCCTGATCTAATACATATAGCTGGATATTTTGTATCGGATTGCCAATAGAAACATATTCTTGACTGTGTTGACAGTCATATGCATTCACGTAAATGGTTGCTTCTGTTGGTCCATAAAAGTTGGTCAATTTAACTTGTCCGCCCTGATCCCACTGCTTTTGAAATCGTCTAACCAACCCTGGACTAAGCTCTTCCCCACCAGAAAACACATGTCGTACGGATGAACATTTCCGTTTCAACTCAATATGTTCGAAATGTTCTAAGAAAACGGATAGCATCGAGGGAACAAATTGGACAACGGTAACCCGATGGTTCTCTATCACTTCAGCTATTATGGAAGGATCTTTCTCCCCACCCGGTGGCAGGAAGGAAACACATGATCCTACACTAATACCCCAAAATAACTCCCAAACAGATACGTCGAAAGAGATCGGTGTTTTCTGCAAAACCACATCCCTTTCAGAGAGTGGATATTGATGTTGCATCCATTCAAGATAATTAATCACCGAATGATGCTCGATCATCACTCCCTTTGGTTTTCCTGTAGATCCTGAAGTATACATGACGTATGCTAAATTTTTTCCTGCTACACTGCTTATACATGCGGTCGGTTCTTCGTTTTCAATCGCAATGCGATCTTGATCCATACAAATTATTTCGATTTGTTCGGATACACCTATTTTTTCTAACTTTTCTTGTGTCACTAGTACTTCGATTCTAGCATCTTCTAATATATAGCGTAGCCGACTCTCGGGATACGTAGGATCAAGCGGAACGTAAGCTCCTCCTGACTTTAGAATCCCTAGCAACCCTATCATCATTTGCGGGGATCGTTCCATATAAACACCAACTAAAGACTCAGGACCCACACCACGCTTCTGCAAATAATGGGCCAGCTGATTAGCACGCTCATTCAGCTCTCTATAGGTAAGTTGCTCATTTTCATACATAACCGCGATCGCTTCTGGCGTTTTCTCCACTTGCTGCTCAAATAACGCATGAATCATGCTCTCACATGAATATTCTACTTGGGTATCATTCCATTTCTCTAGCAGTTGTGTCCGCTCTTCCATTGTTAAATAGGTAATTTCGGATAGCTTTGGGTCTGAGCTTTTCGTCATCTGGATCAATGTTTGCGATAGATGACCCTGAATCCGATGAATGGTCTCTTCATCAAAATGATGCCGGTCATACATCAACTTCAAAGTGATTTGCTTACCTGGCATTGCAATGAGCGTCAAAGGATAATTTGTTTGTTCTGCACTTTGGACTTCTAGTAATCTTAAATCAGCATTGCGCTCTCCTTGAATCGGATAATTTTCGAACACATACAAGGTATGAAATAAATCACTACTCCTTGGAACTTCACTCCAACCTTGAATATCGACCAACGAATTATACTCGTATTGTCTCCGTTCCAGTTCTTTCATCTGTATCTTACGGAGCCAGTCCACTACTGAATTATCATCCGTTACCCGAATTCGGCTAGGCAATGTGTTTATGAATAGACCAACCATCTTCTCTGCTCCTACTAATTCAGTAGGACGTCCAGAGCTAGTAACACCAAATACGATGTCGCTTTCGCCGCTATACCGGCTCATCAAGTAAGCCCAGGCTCCTTGTACTAACGTATTTAATGTTAGCTGACTATTTCGCACCCACTCTTGTAAAGTCTCAGTCAGTTCCTCAGAAAGCCGATAAACGCTCTCTCCATAACCCTTCTCCCGCCCCTGGTCACTTCTTTCCATCGCTAATGGCGTAGGTGCATGAAACCCTTTTAATTCTACTGTCCAGAATTTCTCAGCTTTACTTCGATCTTGTTTATTAATCCACTGGATATATTTTTTATAGGGAAGAGACTTGGGAAGGTCGAATGCTTCTCCCTTTATCATCTTGAAATAAACTTCCATCACTTCACTGAAGACCAGGGACACACTCCATCCATCCAACAAAATATGATGATGTGTCCAAATGATTCTCGTTTCTTCTTCTGCTTCTTTAATCGCAGTGATCCTCATCAATGGTGCTTCGTCTAACGAAAACCCTTGCCTCCGATCAGCATTCAAAAACTGGTGTAATTTCTTTTCCCTCTCTCCACATGGAAGAGCGCTCCAGTCTTCTCGACGAATGGTAAAAGGAAGACGTTGATACACAGCTTGCAATGGCTTTTCTACTTCCTCCCACACAAAAACAGAACGTAGGATCTCATGTCGGTGAATGATGTATTCCCAAGCCTTTTCGAAAGTAGCGACATCCAATCGACCACCAAGTAAGAAATCTACCTGTACAATGTAGGAAAAAGAATGATCATCGTCTTGATCATATAAAGTATGAAACAGTATCCCTTTTTGCAAGGGTGATAATCCGTATATATCGATAATGTCGCTCATCGTTACACCCTCTTCTTTGTTAATTTAAGTAATACTTTACTCAAGCTTTCTTCCGTCAGAGCCTCTGCATCAGCAAAGTCAGATACCGTAAAAGCAGACTCTGCAGCTGGTGGATTTATCAGCAATCGAAGCTGATTTAACATGCCCTTTGCCATCTCTTGAATTGTCAATCTAGAAAACTGTTCTCTACTGTACATCCAAATAAAATGTAGCTTCCCGTCTTTTACCATACCGACAACATCAATCGGGTGAGATGGTTTCGATTCTGGAGCATAGTCTAAGCGTGTAAATCCTGTCTCCTGCATAAACAAAGATTCTTGGGAAAACACTTGATCCAATTGTCCCAAATAGTTAAAGCTTATCGATGGTTTTTGCTGCTGATAGAACGGAAGCAATTTTCTGCCCAAGTAACGTAAAATACCATAATCAACGCCATGATTCGGAATTCGACGCAATTGATCTTTCACAGCCTTTAATCCCTCAATAGGTGTCGTTGTTCCTTGAAGATCAAAGTGAACCGGATAAATACTCGTGAACCAACCCACTGTCCGCGATAGATCAACACCTTCGATCATCTCTTCTCTCCCATGTCCTTCCAAGTGAACAGAAAGCTTATGCTGATTTGTACTGTCGGTTATAGCTTGTACTAATGCCGTCAATAGTACCTCGTTGATCCGAGTCTTATAAGTCGCAGGAACTTCATGTAACAACGCGTGGGTCTCTTCTACTCCCAACGTCATCGTCACTTGATCAGTCGATGCTTCTGTCGTTTCCTGTATAGGGTAGTCCATCGGAATCGTCATCACTTGTTTTGCTGCGTGTTCATGCCAATAATCTTGTACTTCTTTTGAAATATCTGACTCACTGTATGCCTGTAGTCGTTCCGACCATTCTTTAAAGGATGTACTTTTCGCAGGGAACCGAACCTTCTGACCTTGTTTCATCTGGTTGTATACGGCCTGTAAATCTTCCAATAGAATTCGCCATGATACCCCATCTACTACTAAATGATGAATCGTCCAGAATAATCGATCGTTCCCATTGGAACCATCATCGAAGTACACTACTCTCATCAACGGACCTGTAAGTAAATTGAAACTGGCTTGAGTGATATCCATCTCTTCTTGTATGATTTGATCCCACGCTTGTTGATCAGCATTGTTCCGCTTTACCACACGAAGTACTGACTGTTCATCGATCCCCTCATTTCTCTGCTTCCAGTCTCCATTGGGCAACTGTCCATATCGGAAACGTAAGGCGTCATGATGTTTGAGTAAGTTTAATAGGGCTTCCTCTAGTAACTCCACATCCAATCTCTCTCTTACTCTCAAAAGCATCGACTGATTCCAATGTTGTGGATGCGGATGTTCTTGCTCGAAGAACCAGTATTGGATCGGAGTGAGCGGTACCTCTCCCGTCACAACACCCTGCTCCGCTTGTACTCCCTGATCTTCTTTGACTACTTGTGCCAACTCGGCAATCGTTTGGTGTTCAAACATTTGCTTAGGTGTAAGTTTTAAGCCCAATTGACTCGCTCGTGATATGATCTGAATGCTGAGAATCGAGTCTCCACCAATTTCAAAGAAGTTATCATGGATCCCCACCTTTTTAATTCCTAATACCTGCTTCCAAATGGTAGCCAGTGTTTTTTCGTTACCATTCCGTGGGGCAACACATTCACTTTCGATTTTCCTCTCCTCTGGTACAGGAAAGGCCTCACGATCAACTTTACCGTTAGCAGTTAGTGGAATGGCTTCGATCATCACAAATTCTGAAGGAACCATATAGCTTGGTAGTTCCGCCTTGAGATAATCTCTCCATGCACCTACATTCCCATCACCCACGACATATGCCACTAATCGTTTATCACCTGGCTGATCTTCTCGAACGATTACAACAGCCTCTTTTATGGATGCATGCGCGTGTAAAGCAGATTCAATTTCCCCGAGTTCAATTCGGAAACCACGGATCTTCACCTGGTGATCAATCCGCCCAAGATAATCCAGATTTCCATCCGGCAAGTATCTCGCTAAGTCCCCTGTCCGATATAATCGCGCTCCCGGGTCACTACTGAATGGATGAGGCATGAAACGTTCTGCAGTCAATTCGGGTCTGTTTAAATACCCACGTGCGAGCCCTGCTCCGCCAATATATAGTTCGCCAGCAACGCCAATAGGCACAGGCTGTTGACAAGCGTCTAGCACATACACTTCTAAATCTGGAATCCGCTTTCCGATATTACTTCTTGAAGAATGCTGCACATCATCTTGAGTAATTGGATAATAAGTAACATGAACGGTGGTTTCTGTAATTCCATACATATTGTTTAGCTGTGGCTTCTGCTCTCCATACTTTTGAACCCATGGAAGCAAGCTGGTAGGATCGAGTGCTTCCCCACCAAATATGACATAGCGCAGATTCAAGTTTTTATTCTCATCTTCTTGTTCACACACCTGTATCAATTGTCGAAATGCGGATGGTGTCTGATTAAGAACCGTAACCTCTTCCTTTACTAACAGTTGATAGAAATCCTTGGGCGATCGACTGATCCAGTAAGGAACAACGACCAATCTTCCACCATAGAGCAATGCCCCCCAAACTTCCCATACCGAGAAGTCAAACGCATAAGAATGGAAAAGCGTCCAAGTATCTTTTTCATCAAACTGATACCAGCATTCCGTTGATTTAAATAAACGAATCACATTGTGATGCTCTACCATAACTCCCTTCGGATTCCCTGTTGATCCTGAAGTATAAATCACGTAAGCGAGATGTTGAGGACTAACATCAGAAATCGGTAGAACAGTACCTTCTTTCTCAATCTCAACTTGATCTCGATCAAGGCAAATCGATTTGATATTCTTTGGTAACCATTTCGATCCTTTTAAACTTTCTTGCGTTACGACCAACTGAATGCTAGCGTCCTCTAAAATATACCGAAGTCGCTGCTCTGGAAATGTTGGATCGAGTGGAACATAAGCTCCACCAGCCTTCAGAATTCCCAAAATACCTACAACCATTTCAGAAGAACGTTCAACACAAAGTCCAACCAACGAATCAGGTCCTACTCCTTTTTTCTGCAGATAGTGAGCTAATTGATTCGCACGATCATTAAGCTCCCTATAGGTAAGCCTCTCCTTTTCATACATAACTGCAATGGCATTGGGATGAATCATCGCTTGCTGCTCAAACAACTCATGAATGGTTGCTTGAGGTGGAAATTCAAGCTTAGGATCATTGAACTCTACTAAACTTTTTCTTTTATCTTCTTCTGAAAGGATTTCGATCTCAGCAACCTTCTGCTTTGGATTTTTAAATGTGTTTTCCATTAATGCTAGCATGGTTTTAAAAAAGCGAATCATCTCTTCTTTGGAAAATAATTCTTCACGATAATCAATATGTACTTGCAAAGAGTCTATATCAGTCAAATTTTCGATATGCACTGCAAAATCTTGCACTTCTTCACGATTTGGAATCCAAAGAGAGTCACCACTTTCACCACGCTCTCTATAATCGATCGTAGTTCCAAAAAGTCGAACATTACTGTTATTCTCTTGATTCATCTGCTTTAATAACAAATCAAATGGATATTTCTGATGTCGTAATGCTTTACGTTGTTTTCTCGACACTCGACCAATAAATGAGAGTGCTTCTTCTTCAGGATCGATATCCATTCTCAGAGGAACTGTACTCACCATCATTCCAATTAATTCCCGCTCCATTTTAGTCTTACGATTGCCATAAGCCATTCCCAAGGCAATATCAAGCGACGAGGTCCATCGATACATCGACAACGAAAGCGCAGCAACAAAAAGAGTATATATACTAAATCCGTAATGATCAGAAAATTCCTCTAACTTCCTCTTCGAATATTCGGATAATTCGAACGTCTCACGTGATGCTCTCGTACTAACTTGGTAAGCATTATAGGGTTTCAATCCCGTTACGGATGGAAGTGTTTTGAATTCCTCTAACCAGAAGCTTTGATCTTTTTGAAAACGACTGCTGTTCAAGTACGTCTGTTCATTGACTAGAAACTCAACATATGAGTTCCTAGGGATGCTCACATCTTTCTCACTATGAAACTCATGATAATATTTAGCAATCTGACTAGTACAATTTTGGATTGATAAACCATCCATGATAATGTGATGAACATTGCCAAAGACGGCACACTCATTATCGCTTATTTTTATTAAAGCAAAATAGTATAATTCAGAATCAAATAACGTAAACGTCTCATGCTCCTTCTGCTCAATCCATTTTTCCAGCAAATCCGAATCTCTCACGGAACTGAAGTCGAAGAAGTCAAATTCTCGTTCTTGATGTTTAACAAAATATTGCTCAGGTTCCTGGTGCATATTTTCTTTCAGCTTGATACACAGGCCATCATTTTCACTGATGACACGATTCACGACTCGATTTAATATCGAATAATTCATTTTTCGATTGATCTTGAACAAGAATTTTAGATTACATATCCCTTTACCTGAATTAATAACTTCTGTATACCATATTCTCCTCTGTGGATGACTTAAAGGATAACACTCCTCATTGGACATAAAAGATCCTCCCTTCAAAGATTATTTACACTTATTTGTTCGTGTTTAACCCAAAAATGTTTATGTAATAAGACCCCAATTACTCCAATGATGATGAGCCCAATACCCACATAAAAATAGAGTTGAGTTACTCCGAAAATGTGGACCAGTGGACCGCTCATAGCAGGAGAAATGATGAGGACTGCATTTGTTAAACTGCTTTGAATCCCAAATACTCTTCCGACCTGTTCTTGATGGGATTCTTTTTGCAGAATGACTTGATTGGATACAAGCATAAGTCCACTTCCAATACCAGCGATAAAACTAATCAGATAGCCAAAAATGAAGGATGTACTGGGACTTATCAGACCAATCCCACCAATGCCAATTCCCATTAAAGCAATACCTCCGCATACTGCCCAACCATATTGAAAATGTTTTAATTTCTGAGTTAAGAATGCGCCAATTATTCCCCCAAGACCAATAATAGAAATGAAGTATCCCATTTTACTCTTATCATTTGGGAACAAACTCTTAAATAAAGTAGGGAACTGTGAGTCTACTAATTGTAATACTGCCATAGCTATTGTAACGAAAATCATGGTTGATAATATCATCCGATTGGATAATACATAACCCCAACCTTGTAACCAAGCAGTCCATGTACTTTGCTGTTGCTTTTCCATATGTTCTCTTGACAGAGATTCCTTTAACCTTATTGTGGGTAACAGAACCAAAACAGCCAGTAAGCAGCATATTGCCCTTATAATTAGGCAAAACTCTGGCTGAAACCAGCCCAGTAACATTCCTCCTATAAGTGGACCCACTATCTTGGTTCCTTGCTCAACTACCCCATTGATACTTACCGCTTTGGTAAGCAGATCAGGGGAAACAATCTGTCGTGTTAGTGTTTGCTGTGCAGGATAATAGAAAACGGTAAAAATGGAACGAATCATTAATGCTAACAAAAGCCAATGAATATTTTGGACAAATAAAAGAACTATTGTTAATAGACCAACCATAAGGTTGCAAAACATCATAATTGGAATTTTTCTAAAGCGATCAGCAATCACACCTGCCCATGAACTAAATAAAATTCCAGGAAGTGCATACGCAACAGGAATCAATCCAATCATGGTGGGGTCTACTTCCCATTCAAAAGCAATAATGGTCATAATGGCTAACATGTCAATAAATACTCCGAGCATAAGCAGTGAATACGCAGAGAAAACTTGTAAATAAATTGTATTTCCCCATAGACTTTTTGAGTCGGTAGGTTTCATGAAAACGAGCTCCTTAAGTTTTTAATGTAGTTTGAACATCCAATCCGTATCCCTCTTTTCCAAAATTATCTAGATTTTCCATCTAACATAATATCATACAAAATTTCCTCCTACTACAAAAAAGTAGTAAAAATTACAATTATATACTTATATCCCTATTACGCATTTAAAGCGATTTAATGATGAAGTTATACACAAAAGAAAAGATAATCGTCTTTAAATCACAATCTCGGCGACTCACTTCCCTTCACACTTTTCCAGGCCCTAAACGCTATTAATCGTGTAGAATAAAATCCGAATACAATACACACTCATAAAGAAAGAGACTCACTGCACATAACCCTGTCAAGTAGACAATAAAAAAAGAGTATTTTAAGCTGCGGCCTTTTCTCGGTATTCAATCGGGGA
>NZ_JBHZPE010000041.1:0-44907 GCF_042787985.1 Peribacillus sp. YIM B13481 | reverse complement strand
AGCCCGGTAGATTACCGGGTTCATGCCCTCAAGGCTGCCTAATTAAATAAAGTGTCTAACTTTTTGGGTTCACTTCACGATCAGCTCTTTTTTGCATGAGTCAAAAGATGTTGTTTAGTGACGGTTTAACTCGTTGAAATAAGATATACAGGCCTTTTGTCTCTATTTGATTATAAAGAATTCACAAAATATGGGTACTATGCGCGATTGAGATGGAATTTTAATGAGTATACACTTACATTAACAGAAATGAACATTCATTCCGCATCTTATAAAAAAAGGGTGAATCATGATGATTCGATTCCCAATCAGTTCCACCATATTTTCAAATCAATGGTTCATTCTACGACAGGGCAGGATCAAGCTCTTTATTTTATAAAGATTCATAGTGGAGCCCATTTTTTAAATATATTTAAAACTTTCTTTGATTCAGGAAAAGAGAAAAAAGAAATTAAGGAGCTGCCTTCCTCAGCTTTGATTGCCATCATTTACGGAGCATTTTCTTGAGCTTGCGCAGCTTGTCCGCATTGGGAAGCTAGAACCTGAATCAAAACTTTTGGTAGATGTGGAAGAAAGTTTTTGGGATTCTGTCCGGTTGCACGTTTGAGACATTTTCAACAACTAAGCGGAATGAACGTTCATTTCGCATTTTAATCTAATAAAAGAGGTGCTAATAAAATGGAAAATACAACTCAGTTTCCACAGCCAAAGTCATACGGCCCCCTAGGCAGCCTGCCTATAATAGATAAGGATAAACCGCTTCAGTCATATATGAAGCTGGCACGAGAACTTGGACCGGTTTTTCAATTCCAATTTCCTGGTCGCATCTCTACATTCGTATCCAGTGCTGCCCTCGCTAAAGAAATTTGTGATGAAACAAGGTTTGATAAGAAAGTCGGTCCTTCACTGCAAAAAGTGCGAGCATTTGGTGGCGATGGTCTCTTCACAAGTGAAACGGCGGAGCCGAATTGGAAAAAGGCCCATAACATCCTGCTGCCCAGCTTTAGCCAGCAGGCAATGAAGGGGTATCATGCTAAAATGGTGGATCTTGCAATCCAACTCATTCAAAAATGGGCTCGCGTGAATCCGGCTGATGTGATTGATGTTCCTGAAGATATGACACGTTTGACCTTGGATACGATCGGTCTCTGCGGGTTCAATTACCGCTTTAACAGTTTTTATCGGGAGACCACCCATCCTTTTGTCACCAGTATGGTGCGTGCGTTGGATGAAGCGATGAGCCAAACGCAGCGACTTGGCATTCAAGATAAACTGATGGTCAAGTCTAAAAAACAATTCAGGGAAGACATTCAATATATGTTCTCTCTAGTGGATGAAATGATTGCTGAACGAAAACAAAATGGTGATCAGGGAGAAGATGACCTTCTTTCACATATGTTGAAAGGAGTCGATCCTGAAACGGGCGTATCACTGGATGATGAAAATATCCGTTTTCAAATCATTACCTTTTTAATAGCTGGACATGAAACGACGAGCGGCCTCCTATCGTTCGCCATCTATTTCCTCATGAATAACAGAGACAAGTTAAAAAAAGCACAGCAGGAAGTCGATGAAGTGCTGGGTGACGATGTTCCTGATTACAAACAAGTGAAAAAGCTGAAATATGTCCGTATGGTGCTGAATGAAGTGCTTCGTCTGTGGCCGACAGCTCCGGCGTTTTCCGTTTATGCGAAAGAAGATACCATTTTGGACGAAAAATACAATGTGAAGAAAGGTGATGTGTTCACGCTGCTTATTCCTGAGCTTCACCGTGATCCATCCGTTTGGGGTGATGACGTTGAATCATTCATTCCTGAGCGGTTCGAGAATTTGGATTCCATCCCTTATCATGCTTATAAACCGTTTGGAAACGGGCAGCGAGCCTGTATCGGACAGCAGTTTGCGCTTCATGAAGCGACATTGGTGCTCGGAATGGTTTTACAGCACTTTGACTTGATTGATCATGAAGATTATCAATTGGATGTTAAAGAAACCTTGACTCTCAAACCGGACGGATTGACCATGCGCGTTTCACCTAGAAAGCCGGCGATGTCGTTTACCGTTGCTTCTTCAGAACCAAAGTCTGCGGACAAAGGAGCCACGGCATCTTCCATCGAATCTGCGCATGGCACACCATTACTCGTCCTGTTTGGATCAAACATGGGAACAGCTGAAGGGATTGCTCGTGATCTTGCTGAAACAGGGAAGCTACAAGGCTTCAATGCCAGGGTTGCCCCTTTGAATGATTACACCGATCGACTTCCTCAAGAAGGGGCCGTTCTCATAGTTTCGGCATCTTATAATGGAAATCCCACTGATAATGCGGATGACTTTGTTTCATGGCTGAAGGAAAGTCATGATGACACTTTGGATGGGGTTCACTATGCGGTCTTTGGCTGCGGAGACCGCAATTGGGCCAATACGTACCAACGCATTCCGATTTTCATTGATGAACGGCTGGAACAAAAAGGAGCAGTGAGGCTGTCAGAAACAGGCTATGGAGATGCAAGCGATGATTTTGAAGGGGATTACGAGAAATGGACAGAAGCACTCTGGCCAAATCTTGCCGAAACCCTGAACATCGAAGTGAATATGAATGAACGGGAAAGCAGCTCGATTACGATGAACTTCGTAAGTAATGTGAGCGGCACGCCACTCGCCCGCACCCATCATGCATTTACCTCTATTGTAAAAAGGAATTTTGAATTACAACATGTAGATAGCGGAAGAAGTACACGGCATATAGAATTAACTCTGCCAGAGGGAATACATTATCAGGAAGGCGATCATCTCGGGGTACTTCCGCAAAATCCATCGGAACTTGTCGAGCGAGTGCTCAGTCGATTTAACCTAAAAGGCCAAGATTACGTGAATCTGACTGGGGATTCGGGAAAAGCTGCCCATCTTCCTACAGGAAAACCTATAAAACTCGAGGAGTTACTATCCAATCATGTGGAGTTCCAAGAACCAGCCACCCGGTCTCAGATTCGGGCGCTTGCCACTCACACGGTATGTCCGCCCCATGTAAAAGAACTTGAAAATCTTCTCGAGGACAGTACCTATAAACGAGAAATCCTGAACAAGCGCATGACCATGCTTGATCTGACAGAAACGTACCTTGCATGTGAAATCCCATTTGAACGTTTCCTGGCTTTACTGCCACCTTTAAAAGCAAGATACTACTCTATTTCAAGCTCACCACTACACAAGGAAGGAGAAGCAAGCATCACGGTCAGCGTCGTCCGTGGGAATGCTTTAAGCGGCAACGGGGAATACAAAGGAATTGCATCGAATTATTTGGCAGAACGCTCCGAGGGCGACAAGGTAGCCTGCTTTATCAATACGCCGCAATCCAATTTCCAGCTTCCAGAGCAAACGGAGAAACCAATCATCATGATTGGCCCTGGAACAGGAATTGCACCATTCAGAGGCTTCATTCAGGCTCGTCGCGCTCTTAAGAAAAAAGGTGAAACCCTAGGGTCGGCCCACCTTTACTTTGGATGCCGTAATCCTGAACACGATTTCCTCTATCAAGAAGAACTCGTGCAAGCCGAACAAGAGGGACTTGTAACACTGCACACCGCTTTCTCAAGATGTCCCGGTCAAGAAAAAACATATGTCCAAAACCGGTTAGCAGAAAACGCCCAAGACATTCTTCCTTTATTAAAAGAAGGAGGACACCTATACATCTGCGGAGACGGAAGCAAAATGGCGCCCGATGTTGAACGAACATTAATCGACAGCTATATGCATTTCTATCAAACAACTAAAGAAGAAGCCACAGAATGGCTGCAATCCTTAGAGGATAATGGCAGATATGCCAAGGATGTTTGGGCAGGAGCATAAATAACAGAGAGCAGCGATTCCAAGGGGATCGCTGCTTTTTTTGCACAAGTAATGATATAAAATACGAATTCACGAGTAAAACAGCAAAACTCACGAGTAAAGAGCGGAAACTCACGAGTAAAGAGCGGAAACTCACGAGTAAAACAGCAAAACTCACGAGTAAAGAGCAGAAACTCACGAGTAAAGTGCATTAATTCACGAGTAAAACAGCATAACTCACGAGTAAAGTGCATTAATTCACGAGTAAAACAGCATAACTCACGAGTAAAGAGCGGCAATTCACGAGTAAAACAACAAAACTCACGAGTAAAACAACAAAACTCACGAGTAAAGAGCAGAAACTCACGAGTAAAGAGCATTAATTCACGAGTAAAACAGCAAAATTCACGAGTAAAGAGCGGAAACTCACGAGTAAAACAGCAAAACTTACGAGTAAAACAGCAAAACTCACGAGTAAAACAGCAAAACTCACGAGTAAAGAGCGGAAACTCACGAGTAAAACAACAAAACTCACGAGTAAAGAGCGGAAACTCACGAGTAAAACAGCAAATTTCATGAGTAAAGTACGAATTCACGAGTAAAACAACAAAACTCACGAGTAAAGTGAAGAAACTCACGAGTAAAACAGCAAAACTCACGAGTAAAGAGCATTAATTCACGAGTAAACAGCAAATTTCATGAATAAATAGCGTAACCTCACCAGTAAACAGCGAAATATAGGATTAAATAGCAAAATTCCACGAGTTAAATAACTATTTTGCGCAAAAATAGAAGCTATGAAACTTATATCTAATGGGGGAGTTCATTCATTCTTTGACGCAGGACGTTTACGGATTCTTTATTCATTGTTAAAATTTGAGAGTGTGCTGGAGGCAGATGACAAGCCAATGTTTTAATGAAACTAACGATAAAGGGGTCACTTTATAAAATGTTTAAGTATACAGTTTGTTTTGTAAAGAAAAATAATGAAATACTTATGCTTAATCGGGAGAAAGCTCCAATTATGGGTGTTTGGAACGGAGTGGGGGGCAAAATCGAGAAAGGTGAAACCCCTGATATAGGTGCACTGCGTGAGGTATTGGAGGAAACGGGCATAGAGGTAAAGCCCTTTTTTTCTAAAGGAACGGTAACATGGGAGACCCCGGAAGGTGAACTTGATGGAATATATGTTTATTTGTATGAAGCGGATGAAGATTTAATATATGAAACACCGAAAAAAACGCGGGAAGGTATTCTGGAATGGAAATCGATTGATTGGATACTCCATCCACAGAACCTTGGAATTGCTGAAATGGTTGCACAGTACTTGCCGGTTTTATTGAAAAAAGAAGGAAACTACACATTCACTTACAAAAATGGGCAAACGTATAATTTATGACTAGTATCCCTTTTTAATCTGACAATTGAATGTTGATTGAATCGAAAACCTAAAACTCGAACTCGAACATCGAAAATCTAAGTGAAGTAATGACATAGGTTGGCGGAATAATATTGCCTGCAATCGCACCTAAAATCAATTGGGTGAACAGATAAAATGAACTAACGAAAAAGTCTAAAAGCCCACTTTATACAAAATGGTATAATTAGTGGATTAGGATAAGGGGGAATATTTCTTGAAAATAGTTAGAATCATCTTAGGGATCATTGTTATTGCTTTATCAGCAACTCAGTTAATTACTGGGAATTCTGAGTTATTACCGTATACCATGTTGTTCTTGGGGTTAATGATGCTGGTGATAGGATTTATCGAACTTCAAAAGGATCGAAAAGGATTTGGGGGGTATATGTGTCTTGCTGTCTCGTTATTTGTTTTCTATGTCGCGACCCAAGGTTTCTTAATATAGAATTCTATGGTTTTTTATGAAATTTTATAGGGTCTTTGTTCATCATTGGGGATTTAGAATTAACAAGAAGGGAGTTGCTCTGGCAGCTCTTTTTCTTATGCGCTTAAATATTATGGTGAAATATAGATAAATTGGTTGTGAAAAGGATGTTCTTTAGTGGGGTTTCATCAACATATGCTGTGATTTATTTAGGTCTATTTCCAACGGTGATTCCGTATTTTGCCCTTGCTTATATTACTTCAAAAGTTGGGGCATCGGAAGCGACAAGTTCGCTGTATTTGACACCTGCTGTAGCACTTATTATTTCATGGCTTTTGTTAGGGGAATTTCCAACCATGCTAGCTTTAGGAGGAGGGGGATTAACTTTAGTTGGTGTGAGTTTATCGAACCTAAATATAAAATCAAAAACGAATGTGAAAAATAAAAGACAGGATTATGTTGATTTATAAGAGTAATATTGTACTAAAAGTATATAGGGCTTTTAACATGAGAGTTGCTCGGGCAGCTCTTTTTTTTATGGAGCTAACTGGGTAAATAGCGTCTTCTTTTTTAAAATTTTACATGCAATAATTTGTACATTCGTTAAAATAACTAAAATGTAAACGAGGGGAAGTTTATGGAGAGAGTTAATTATTCTATTGTTGATGTGTTTTCTAATGGAAAATATACAGGAAATCAACTCGCGGTTTTTAAGAAAGCTGGAAATATTCCGGATAATGAAATGCAACAAATAGCCAAAGAAATTAATTTTTCCGAAACTACCTTTATCTTGTCTGATTCAAAAAATGATGGCGGCTATGATGTTCGGATTTTTACACCTAATGAAGAGGTTCCTTTTGCTGGACATCCGACTTTAGGAACTGCATATATCATTCAAAACGAAGTATTAGAAGCAACATTGGAAAACATTATCTTAAACTTTAAAGGTGGACAGATAACAGTAACATTCAATAATCAAGAAGAGCTTCTATGGATGAAACAAAATGAACCAACTTTTGGCCGGATTTTAGATACAGATAAAATTTCTGAAATTTTAAATATACATAAAAAAAACATAGATGATAGATTTCCCATTCAAGAAGTTTCGACGGGACTTCCAGTGCTTGTTGTCCCATTAAAATCATTGGAAGCCATTAAAAAAGTAAAGATTAATAAAGAAAAATATTTTGAGTTAATCGAACATACGGATGCAAAAGCCATTATGGTTTTTTCTCCAGAAACGTATGATTCGAAAAATGATTTGAATGTTCGCGACTTTGCGGACTATTATGGTATTCCCGAAGATGCAGCAACTGGCAGTTCTAATGGATGTTTAGCTGCTTACTTAGTTAAATACCGGTATTTTGAAAAAAGTGAAATAGACATTCGCGTAGAACAAGGATGCGAAATCGAAAGACCTTCTTTATTGTTTTTAAAAGCAGGTGATGTTAACGGGGAAATCGACGTTCATGTAGGAGGTAAAGTAGTGAAAATTGCTCAAGGTGAATGGTTTCTTTAATAACCTGACCTTTTCAACTGACAAGTGATTTACTTCAAAACAAGTAAGGTTGCTGAGGCAGCCTTTTTCTTCTTGAACTTCGCTTCCCTATCAATCTCGTGATCAGGAAAACAAACAATGTTTTGAATGAATTTTCCTGACAGAATACCACAAAAAAATCCTCACAAAGGAGGCATTCCAAATGAATAAAGAATCAATATTAATCGTAGAAGATGAAGAAAAAATCTTGAGACTGCTTGAATTAGAGCTCGAAATCGAAGGCTACCAAACCGGAAGGGCAATGGATGGGTATGAAGCCCTTGAAGCCTATCAATCAAGAAAGTGGGATTTGATCTTATTGGATGTCATGCTTCCAGGCATAAGCGGCATCGAGCTGCTTCGTAAAATTCGAACGAAAAACACTGTCACCCCTGTCATCCTGTTAACGGCAAAGGGCTCGGTTGAAGATAAAGTTTCTGGTCTTGATCTCGGTGCGAATGATTATATCACTAAACCTTTCCAAATTGAGGAATTGCTTGCGCGAATACGTGCGGTTTTAAGAATGCGGACTGCGGCACCTTCAATGGAAGATGAAGACGGTGAATGGCTAAATACTGCTGACTTAAAATTAAATGTCAAAACGCGCGAAGTCATTAGAGGTGAAAGTGAAATTGACCTAACCCCAAAAGAGTATGATCTACTTCTTTATTTATTGAAGAATAAGCGCCAAGTGCTAAACCGGGATCAAATTCTGGAAGCGGTTTGGGGGTATGATTTCTATGGAGAAACAAACGTAGTGGATGTGTATATCCGATATGTTCGCAAAAAGCTCGAATATGGCTTTGATACGCCACTCATTCATACTGTAAGAGGCGTTGGCTATGTCATGAAGGAAGCAAAATGAGACTGCGGAAGAAAATAAATTTATATACAGCGGTACTATTCATTTTCCTGCTGCTTTTGATGAATGTTTCCATTTATTTTGTTTTCAGTAACCTGATGATGGTGCACGAACTTAATCGTGCAAAAGCGGAGACAGAGAAAATTGCATTTGATGTTAGTAAAAATGTTAATCATATTTCACCAAATGATTTACTTCGGGCTTATCTGCCTATAGATGGCATGGTTGGAATTGTAAAAGAAGGGCAACGAAAAGGAACAGCTGTGACATCCAATTCTGAAAAGCAGTTAAGCAATCGAAAAAGCAGCTTTTACCCAGGTGAGAAGAGCGCGATCATCACATATCATCAGAAAAAGTATGTGTTCGTTTCAAACCCGATCGTTTGGGGGGATGGAAGTGTAGTTAATCTTCAAATCACCAAAAGCATTCAAGCAACAGAAGAAATGCTCTCTGTTCTTCGCATTGTATTAATTGCCGTAACTGTCATTGCCATGATTCCTGTTATGATATCAAGCAGTATTCTTAGTAACTTCATCGCTCGTCCGATTCGATCGATGATTGATACGATGAAGGAGATTCAAACAAGCGGCCAATTTAAGCGACTTAGCCTAGAGGAAAAATCAAAAGATGAACTTGTGGAAATGGGAAAAACCTTTAATCACATGATTGATTTGCTGCAAACTAACTTCGAAAAACAGGAGCAATTCGTATCAAATGCTTCCCATGAATTAAAAACACCGTTAACTATCATCGAAAGCTATGCAAGCCTTTTGAAAAGAAAAGGGTTGGAGCGGCCTGAATTGTTCGATGAATCCATAGAGGCCATTCATTCTGAAGCGATTAGAATGAGAGAGCTGACTGAGCAAATGCTCCTGCTTGCAAAGCATCAGGAAAAATGGAATATAGAGAAGGAATACGTCAATCTGACCGATATCATTGCCGAGTTAGCGAAAGTATATAAAAATGCGTACAATCGAACAGTGGAGATTTATAGTGGTGATGAAATTGAAGCATTAACGGACATTCAAAAGTTAAAACAACTTTTGTTTATTTTTTTGGACAATGCAAGAAAGTATAGTGACGAGCATATCTCAGTCTACATAGGACAAACAAGTAATGAAGCATATATCCGCATCGAAGACAGAGGGGATGGAATTGCAAAGGCTGAATTGCCAAAAGTGTTCGATCGCTTTTATCGTGTAGATAAAGCTAGAACCCGAAAGCAAGGCGGATCAGGATTGGGGCTTTCCATGGCAAGGGAAATTGCTGATGCAATTGATGTACGGATTGAAATGGATAGTCTCGAAGGCAGGGGAACGAACGTTACTCTTTTATTTAAATAAACCAGAATGCGTTGGATGGGGGACACGATGAAGAATGGAAAAGTGCTGATAACAGTTGGATCAGCTCTCGTTTTTGGTCTGCTAGTATTCGTTGGATTTCAATGGTGGGCTCCATCATTATCCGCGGAAAACTTGACGAAAGAAGAAGTGTACCAGACAGCAAAGGATAAATATCCTGGAACCATTATAAAGACAACGAAAAGTGAAGGTGAAGAATATCAGATTGAAATGCAGCTTGAAACAGGGGTATATCTAATTAGGATGGATGCGAAAAGCGGTGAAGTTCGTTCTATAAAAAAAGAAACAATAGTTCATACAGCTGAAGAAACGACGGAAAAAACACCCCAAAAACAACTGAACCAAAAAGAAATAAAGGCACGTATTTCCTCACAAGGTGACCTGGAACAAATTGATTTTGTACAGGAGAAAGACAACTCCTATTATAAAGCGGTGGTAAATAAGAATAACGAAAAAATCACATTAATACTCGACCCACATACAGGAGCTATTATTGACTCGACAATGGTAGCGGATAGTATCATTACAGAAAACGAAGCAATTGCGATTGCGGAAAAACATGTAAAAGGAACTGCTGACGATACAGAATTTTATCAACCTTCAGATCAGACATCTTATTATTTGGTCGAAGTTGAATTAGAAGACGATAGGGACGCAGTAGTCCAAGTGGACGGCTACACAAAAGAAGTAAAAACAATCACATGGGAAGATGATGAAGTGGAAGATAATGATGGTCCTGAATAAAACAGTTGCTTAGGGATAAGGGTTTATTAATCTAGACGGAAATGATACAAATCAAAAAAAAAGGGTGATGCATATTAGCTGTCTAATATGCATCACCCTTTTTTTGGTTCGGTGAGTAAGGAAAATGCAAAAAAAAAGAGAAGAAATTGTAATAATTCTCACTGATTTCTAATCCTTCTATCATTTAACTCTAATTTAATAGCTCTAACATGGAATTAGCTTAAAAAAAGGTTTTATCCATGGATTCGCCTTAAATCATTGGTGAAGGCACCAAATGATAAAAAGGAGGCAAATAAGTTGGATGAAAGGCATCTGGATTATTGTACATAGAACATTTCCAACATATTTCAACATGAGAAGGGAGAATAAGTAATGTCTATCATTTCTAGAATTCTGGATTATAACAAGAAGTTTGTCGATCAAAATAAATATGAAGAGTTTCAAACCACAAAGTATCCAAATAAAAAGATCGTCATCATTACGTGCATGGATACCCGTCTGTTGGAGCTGCTTCCAAAAGCGATGGGTTTAAAAAATGGTGATGCGAAAATCATTAAAAACGCTGGAGCTATTGTTTCGCACCCTTTTGGCAGCATTATGCGCAGTATCCTTGTCGCTATTTATGAGCTGAAAGTGGAGGAAGTGTGTGTGATCGGACATCACGGATGCGGTATGGTGGGGCTTCAATCATCATCACTTCTTGATGCCGCAAAGCAGAAGAAAGTCAGTCAGGAGCATATTGATGTACTTACAAACTCTGGTATTGAACTATCAAAGTGGCTGTCGGGATTTCAATGTGTTGAGGAGAGTGTAACAAATAGTGTCCATTTGATCAAAAATCACCCATTATTACCAGATTCCATTGCCGTTCACGGTATGGTCATCCATCCCGAAACGGGTAAATTAGAGCGAATCATAGATGGATATAGCAAGGTTGCAAGCAACGACTAAATACACATTTAATAAAAGAAGGAGTGATAGAATGATTCGTTCTAGCAGGCTTGAAGGATACAACTTAGGCCATTTTCAAAAAGACCTGGTTGCCGGGGTGGTAGTTGGGATTGTAGCAATTCCTTTAGCGATGGCTTTTGCCATTGCTTCAGGAGTAAGACCAGAATACGGACTTTACACATCAATTGTTGCTGGAATTATGGTCTCCCTTTTGGGAGGGTCCAAATATCAAATTGCAGGACCGACTGGAGCCTTTGTCCCGATCTTGTTGGGAGTGGTGATGCAATACGGATATGAAAAACTGTTAATCGCCGGTTTCTTGGCAGGCATCATGATTTTTCTTTTAGGTGTGTTCAAATTGGGAAGATTCATCAAGTTTATTCCCCGTCCAGTTACCATCGGCTTTACTGCTGGAATTGCTGTGATTATCTTCTCTGGCCAGATTGCCAATTTCTTTGGACTCAGTAACTTAAAAAAGGAAGAATCATTTCTTTTAAATATGAAAGAAATCATATTGAATTTTAATACAGTGAACATCTACAGTGTACTGGTGGCTATCATTAGTTTAGCGCTCGTCATATTAACTCCAAAGTATATACCAAAAATCCCTGGAGCATTGCTGGGATTGATGGTATCAACTCTAGTCGCTGCCTTTTTCTTTCCTGATCAGGTAGCGACCATTGGATCGACCTATGGTGCCATTCCTAATGAATTGCCCCATTTTCAGTTTCCCCAGATCACCGGCAGCCTAGTGATTGAACTCCTGCCGGCTGCTTTAGTCATTGCCATGCTTGGAGGAGTTGAATCGCTATTATCTGCTGTAGTGGCAGACGGCATGACCGGCAGTAAACATAACAGTAATAAAGAGCTAATTGGGCAAGGATTGACCAATATGATTACGCCTTTATTTGGAGGCATTCCGGCTACAGGTGCCATCGCGCGTACCGCAACGAATATTAAAAACGGTGCAGTTTCCCCTATATCTGGTGTGGTACATGGGTTGGTGGTATTACTGGTGCTAGTTAGTTTAGCTCCTTATGCTTCGGCCATTCCATTGGCCAGTATGGCCCCCATTCTTATGTTTGTCGCATGGAACATGAGTGAACGCAAAGAATTTTCGCATATCTTAAAAGCAAAAACCATGGACTCGGTCGTATTAATCGTGACCTTCTTGTTAACAGTTTTGATTGACCTGACAACAGGTGTTGGGATCGGTTTACTATTAGCTATTCTATCTTTTGTTAAACTAATGAGCGGTACATTGAAATTATCAAGGGTTTTACCAGATCCAACTGATAAACTAGTTAAACCGGAAATGGTTCAACACGGTTCAAATTGTCCACAGATTCACATTTATACGATAGAAGGACCTTTATTCTTTGGTTCAATCGAAAGGCTACAAGAAGAAATCGAACAAATCATGCGTTCTAAACCAAAAGTCCTCCTATTAAGAATGAGCAATGTGTCATTTATTGATACATCGGGAGAAGCACTTCTCACCGACATTGTGAAGCAATTCAAGTTTCACCAACTACAAGTGTTGATTTCCGGGATTCAACAGGAACCTAAAGAAATGCTCGAAAAAACAGGTTTTAATAAACTAGTAGGTGAGGAACAGTTCTTTTCCAGTACGGGTGATGCCATTAATAAAGCTTTATCAAAACTAGATGTTAACCGTTGTAAAGGGTGTAAACAATTTTCTTTTGATGAATGTACGGCACTCTCCCAGCAGGCTCCAAAGCCTGCGGTATTAAAACAGAAAAGAAAACAAGAGATGGGATTAACATGACTCCTGTCAACAAGATAAGGCATCTGCTTTTGGCAGATGCCTTTCTCTTAAACCTTTAATAAACAATTCCCCTTTGAAGAATTTTCACAAGCAGTTAGTATATCTAAGAATATAACAAAAAATAATTATTACTGCCTTTAAGGGGAATGAATGTGATATATGATAGCTAAAATTAGTCTTAAGACTGTCAAACAAGTTGACTTACTTGAACGAAAAAAAGAAAGAAGCGAAAAAGCGTTGATTATTTTTGGCTAGATGAAAAACCTAAAACAATAACTAAAATCGTCAAAATTGAAATCATTAACATATAAGCATGGTTTGCACAGGGATTAATCAAGACAGAAGTTAATTTAATTATATGCCACTATAAGCATGATTCCAAATGGCCTCATCTTCAATCTGGTTAGGAACTTTTAAAACACAAACATTTTCTAGGTTCCATTCCAATTCGGAAATACTCGTTGCATTATCCGAGGGGATTAATATTAATACATTAAATTTTTTTTCTTTTAACATGTCTTGCATAGCTTGTTGAAACAAATAGGCATGGTCATAAATTGTTGACCATCTAACAAATAGGATTGAATCACTATTGTTAATTGTTTCATTGAATCTTGCTATTCTTTTATTTAAATTTTCTTTGAAATCAGGATATGTTTCAAACCACTTTTTATCAGGGAGGATGGGGAAATCGTGAACTGAAGTAACTTTATAATGGTTATCTCTGATCAAATAGGTATTTACAGCATTTATAACTATGTCATCATCAAAATAAGTAGCTGATCCTTCCACTAAAGTAAGATTCCTCAATTCCATATATTCTTTGAACTGATTTCTATATAGATTAGCCACTTCTGCAAATGACTCAGTATAGACCCAGTCAAGAGGCAAAGAAAATCTTCTTAAACCAAGTCTTCTTAGGTTCAAAGTGGGAGAGCAAGCGCTGCCACAAGGAATGATTACATCATAAGTTTTCTTGATTTCGTTTAATTTCAATATTAATTCCCCTTTCCAAATTATCAATACTATAGTAGATGAGAATTTTTTTTTTTGATTGGACAATCCCAAAAAAGGCTTCAGAGTCTTGGTGAACAGGAATAGCCAAGGCTATCTATCTTTCAATGCACGTTGAGAACTACCTTTTTAAAGGATATGTGAAAACTGATGATATCCTCTTTAAGACAAAGCAAAACGCATGCCCAAGTTTGAGGCATGCGTGAACTATTATTCTTTTATGATATCCAGGTCTTTCAAGACATCCAGTGTAATCGTCTTGGCTTTGCTGCCGCTGCCGTCCGTGTTCGTTGCGAAAGCCCATTTCCCTTTGTCCGTTTCGATGTAACCCACATACCAGCCCAATCCCATATCGGAAAGGCGTGTACCTGTTTTTCCATGGAGGACATATGAGTCTGCTTCTTCGTTAATCATGATTCTCTTTACGGTTCTCATATGCTGCTTATCGATAGGCAGTGTTTCCTCTACAAGGTTTTCGATGAATTGTACTTGTTCCTGGGCAGATATTTTTATGCTGCTGTCCAGCCAGAAATGATCGATTCCACCGGATATATCGTGATTGCCGTAGTCGATCAGGTTTATATATTGCTGCATTTTTTCTGCCCCTATGTCGCGGGCCATTTCTTGATAATACCAGATCACTGAATGCCTCATGCCTGAAGCCAAAGTATGATCCCTGTTCCAATCTTCAAATTCCCTGATTACACCATCCCATCGCTTCACTTCATATTCATCGCTCACCGCTTTTGTCTGTAAGCCAATTAATGCATTCGCGACTTTAAATGTCGATTCTGGAGTGTAGCGTACGTTACTTCTCTGTTTGTTATAGATATATACTTTATCATTTTTTAAGTTTTGGATGACCGTCGTGCCTTCCACACCAGCGAAAGATTCCCTGATATGCAGTTCTTTCACCTTTTGATCGTTTGCACTTGCATCAATCGTGCTCATAGAACCAGTGACTAGCAGGACAAGAATGAAACATAACGTTTTAATTTTCATTACACACTCTCCTTTAAGGCATGGATTGATCGATCATATGAAATACAGGTCTTCATCATTTCCATAAAATAGGTTGATAGTTAAAGTATACATATTTCCGATTAGAAACAAAACCTTATTTGGGGATTCAGTAAATGTACAAAACTAGATCATATCAATCAAGGAGGATTGCAGCGGGTAGCTAATGAATATATATAGCAAACGATTCAATGGGAGGAGTCTATCATGAAGGTTAATCAAAGAAAAATAAATAATAATGAGAAAGAAGTTTCATACACACATATTGAAAATGGAAGTCGGGCCGTTTGTTTTATGTTTTCAGGTGCGGGTTACACGTATGAGAAGCCGTTATTTTATTATTCGACAATGCTCATGCTTCAAAAACAGTTTGATGTCGTGCATATTCATTACTCTTACGACCAGGATATATTCAAGCATCCTTTGGTGGATATCACAAAAGTGATCGTTAATGATATGAATCCCGTCCTTACGGAAATACTTCAAAATAATGAATATCAAGAAACTGTGTTTCTGGGCAAATCACTTGGCACCATTCCGATCATCAACGGAATTATGAAAAGTGAGCGGTTCATGAATTCCAAAATGATTTTGCTTACGCCGCTATTGAAGTTCGATTCTATTGTGGAAGGGCTATTGAGCAGCAATCATTCAGCACATATAGTAATAGGAGAAAAAGATCATCATTATATTCCAGGTAAAATTCAAATGATAGAAAATAAAACGAATATAAGCATGGATCAAGTCCCTAATGCTAATCATTCTTTGGAAATTGAACCTTTGCATGCTTCAAGGTCGATTACGATGCTGGAAGATGTAATGAAAAGAATGGAAGAGTTCTTAAAGATAGGATAGAACTAACGAACTTGAGCGGATAGCCAGTTATGTTGAATCTGAATGCATGGTTTTGATCATTCATTAAGCCTGCAATCAACTCACGGGTGCCCGGCCTTTAGGAGGGAGTGCTTTTTTTAAGAGTGAAGGGGGATAATGATAACTAATCATGGATTTATGAAAGGAGAAATCATGGAGGGAACCCATAGATTTAATTCAATTGATGAGTACATTATACAATTTCCCGAAGAAGTTCAGGAGATACTAAAAACGATAAGAACAGTCATAAAGAATGCAGCACCGGATGCAGAAGAAAAGATAAGCTATCAAATGCCTACTTTTGCTTTATACGGAAATCTGGTACATTTCGCTGCCTATAAG
The DNA here is from genome assembly GCF_042787985.1 of Peribacillus sp. YIM B13481. NCBI lineage: Bacteria > Bacillati > Bacillota > Bacilli > Caryophanales > Bacillaceae > Peribacillus > Peribacillus sp. YIM B13481. The sequence continues at coordinate 28,745 of NZ_JBHZPE010000041.1, read as the reverse complement.
AAACATATAGGACTTTATCCAACTTCAAGCGCGATCTCTGCTTTTGAATATGCTTTATCTGATTATAAACGTTCAAAAGGGGCCGTTCAGTTTCCACTGAACAAGCCAATTCCTTATGAATTAATAACCGAAATCGTTACATTTAGAGTGGAAGAGAATAAAAAGAAGAAAGCGGAAGGGAAATTGAAAAAGAAAAAATAACAAAAACTATTATCTATGTAACATTTGATTGTGAGATTCAAAAAGATAGAGAAGGGTGGAAATAGTATGTTCAAAAAATTATTCGGTAAAAAAGAAAATGTGGAACATCTGCTTGCTCCTATAAATGGACAAGTTATAAATATTGAAAATGTTCCCGATCCAGTGTTTTCCGGGAAGTTAATGGGGGATGGAATAGCGATTCTTCCTGAGGAGGGGGTGGTTGTATCTCCTATTGATGCAGAAGTGATCCAGGTTTTTCCTACTAAACATGCTTTAGGCCTCCGCACAAAGCATGGCATAGAATTGTTAATTCATATAGGTTTAGATACAGTTAACCTTAAAGGTGAGGGATTTGAAGTCCATGTCGCAGAAGGGAAAAGTGTAAAAGCAGGAGACAGGCTTGTTACATTTGATATCGAATTTCTAAAATCCAAAGTTCCCAGCATCATAACTCCGATTATTATCATGAATGGCGAGCTAGTTGAAAAACTGGAAAAAACAAATATCAGCCAAGCAAATAGTAACGAAACAACGATTATGAGTGTTCATTTGAAGTAAGGCCTAATGTAGAATCGGATTCTTTTGAGAATGATAAGGCATTAAACCCCGGTTCATTCATTGATTCTACAAGTTTAGCCGGCGGAGTCATTAGCCCCATGGGTGTTTACGGTCGGCGATGGTTCTTGAATTGTTTTTGTTATGCATACATCCATTCTTTTTTTGTTGCGGGCAGGATTATCGGAAAATGGAGCGAATAGTAGGTGAATGAACATAAAATAAATCAAGTGAGGGTGAATTTGATGGGAGTTCAAGCAGAGAAGATCTTTGTAAACTTGCCTGTTAAAGATTTGGATGCCTCAATAGAATTTTTCACAAAGGTGGGCTTTAAGTTTAACGAGCAAATGACCAATGAAAATGCAACATGCATGGTTATCAGTGAGTCTATATATGTCATGTTATTGGTTGAAGATTACTTTAAAACGTTTACCAAGAAGGAAATCCCGAATCCAGCAGCAAGTACGGAAGCCATCGTGGCCCTATCGGTTAAAAGTAAGGAAGATGTGGATGAGGTCGTGAATCGGGCACTTGATGCTGGCGGAAGGCCTTTTAATGAAGCCATCGATCATGGTTTCATGTACGGTTGGAGTTTTCTGGATATCGATGGGCATTCTTGGGAAGTTTTTTACATGGACGAAAGCGGATTTAATCAAAATTAAATCAAACGCAAGGCACACTCCTCACTTAAGGGCTGTGTCTTTTTTTGAAGTCAACATGATTGCCTGCTAGAAGTAGGAACCCGTTAGTTGGAGTGTATAACATCATATTTAACAAGTAAGACAAAGCAGGGGAAGGTGAGAAGAACTGAAGTTCCCAACAAAATTCGGCACTGATATGAAGGATGAAGAATATGAAAACCCTTCCCACATAAAATGTGGGAAGGGATTTCTAGTTTATGGACACAGAACTTTGCACTATTATTCTATCGGTTTAATTCGAGAAGGATGACATAGAAAACTGCTAGAAATAAAAGGACCCTTCGCATCCAGCAGCATTCATCTTAAATGAAGTTTAATCATAACAATACAGGGCTAATATCTTTCCACTCATAAACCAATAGATTTAATTCAGCACCAGTCATTTTGATTTTTTCGGTTTTAAGCAATTCAGCACCAAAAGCCTCATAGAAAAATCGAGAGTTATTATCTTCAAGCACCTCAACAAAAATTGTATGGAAGCCCAGTTTTTTAAATATAAAAAATAATTCTTTGATGAGTTTCTTTCCAATCCCCATTCTTTGAAAATCTTCGAGGATATATATCGCAGTTAGATCACCCGAATCTTCAACTTTATTCGTTTCCCTTTTTCCTCCGCTTATAAATCCGACTATTTCTCCCTCGTTATTTTCTGCTACATAAACATGGTTTCTATCTTTAGATATATTCTCTATCCATACGTCTTTCCTTTTCCCATAAGACAGTTTATCTAAAAAATCACTTGGCATTATATTTTTATATGTGGTACGCCAGCAATCGACATGGACTATTGCTATACCCTCAGCATCAGCAACGTTTGCCTTTCTTATTAACAAATTGATTTCCCCCTTTACAGGTTAAATGAGAAACGCGGTTCAAATAGGTAAATTCAAATTTTTCACCATTGACGCACTGAATTCAGGAGTATGTTCCATATAAAAAGGATAACTATCACGAAGTATAAATAGTTTCTTAGAGTCATCTAAAAAAGTGTGATCCATTTGTTTTGTCAGTTCATCAATAAACCTTTTATCGGGTGTACCGAACGTCACCGCCATTTTTGGCGGTAAGGCCTTCATGGCAATAGGGATCCAAGGCCTTTGTTTTGAAACCACTATTGCATGTGCTGTTCCGCTAATTACGAAATTAAATATATCTTGATCTTGTTCCGTTTTCATACCAAGGTTACTTTTCAGCCAATCGCGTAAGCTTGGTACCGAATCCACAGGGAAGCCAATCTCTCTTAAATAAAGTGTTCTTAACATTCCGGATGCCTTCAGTTCATCTTCATTTACATAATCATGGGCAATGATTTCGAGAAGGTGGCCATCCCCATCACGAAAATATAGATTTTTTCTTCCGTTCGTTTCGTCGATATACTGACCATGTTCTTGTCTTAGGACCAATAATCCGGATTGTTGGATAAATGATGCCGCTTCATCAAATTGAGAATATGGGACTTGAAATGCAAAGTGTGCTGGAGAAATGGGCTCAAACGCTTCTTTAAAACTCAACGTAGTAAAGGGCGTCAGCTGAAACTGAATGAACTCTTTAGATTCTGATAGAATGGGGAGCTGCAGGCGGTTAGCGTAGCATTGCTTTACACCTTCAATAGATACTGTCAGTAATTCTAAATCTGCGAAATGAGTAATCAAAATTTTCACCCCTTATCTTCTAGTTTGCTATACCTCCTATTTTTTACTAATATTATCCATTTTGCAACTAACCTGCCCGAGTCCAAGAAATCAACAGGGCCTTCTTTTTATGAACATGGAATAATTGTTAATGATTACTATTATATGATACTATTGACCTAGTTTGTTTCGTGGGGGAAGGTGTAGGATGAAGCGGATTTTCCGTAATAAAATATTTTATTTACTAATCTTCTTGGTTACCTTGGGGATTGTGTTTATTTTTAATAATGACAATGAACCGACTGAGGAATTAACTGAAGATGAATTTTTCACAACTTTAGAGGATGGCAAAGTAACATATTTGGAGTTGGAGCCCCAAAAAAGAGTTTTTGAAATAAGCGGGCGGCTGAAAGGTTAGGAAAAGGATCAATATTTTATCGCCACTATCCCAAATAGTGAAATTTCGATGAATAGAATGAATGACGCTGCAGAAGAACATGATATAGAAAAAATTGTGGTCATGCCACAAGACACAGAGACAAGCGCATGGGTCAATTTTTTTTCAACGTCCATTCCGATCATGATCATTTTCACCCTATTTTTCGTTATTTTACTATTGGTCAAAAGAATGAACCATTCTAAATGATGAAAAAACTTGCTTTTCCAATTGGATGGTTTGTGTGTTGTTTGAAATGAAAGGGAAATCATTAGAGGAAATTGAAGAATACTGGCGTGAGCATGATTTGGCAAAGGCTATTAAACCTGCTTAAGTTGGCCATTCGCAAGCGGTCATGCTGAGTGTTGACTTCTTCCATATAAAACCTTTAAATTGATATTGAAATTTGCTGAATAATTTGATAGAATAAAATCAATCAAAAGACTATGTGCAACTGGCGAAACACGGATAACCGTGAGGGAACACATAGTGTCGTAGCCGTTCGCCTGGGCAGAGGTAAGGGATTTTATCCCTTGCCTCTTTCTGTTTATTAACAGAGGATAGTGAAGTTTTAAAGAATGCAGATTTTCATGGGCAAAAAATATTGTCAATATTTCGAAATTTGAAAAAAAACTATCATAATCAAAAGGGGACAAACAAGATGAGCACAATTCTTTTAGAAAAAGTGAAAACGATCAAAACGTTAAATAATATTGCTGAAAGCGGGCTAAATGTATTCAATAAAGGCGATTTTACGGTCGACAATGACAGTGAAAACCCTGATGCGATCGTTGTTCGCAGCTTTAACATGCATACAATGGAATTCGGAGATCAATTAAAAGCAATCGCAAGGGCAGGGGCGGGAGTCAATAATATTCCGGTCGACAAATGTACCGAGCAAGGAATCGTTGTTTTTAATACACCTGGTGCTAACGCTAACGCTGTAAAAGAAATGGTACTGACATCATTAATGGCTTCATCTCGTAACCTTTTTGCCGGTGTGGCATGGACAAAGACATTAGAAGGCGAAGGAGAACAAATTCCGAAGCTTGTAGAAGCAGGAAAGAAACAATTCGTTGGAAAAGAAATCAAGGGAAAAACTCTGGGTGTAATCGGCTTAGGTGCGATCGGTGCGCTTGTGGCGAATGATGCCCTGGATTTAGACATGGATGTAATTGGATTTGACCCGTTCATCTCTGTCGATACAGCTTGGAATTTATCTCGCAATGTACAGCGCGCCATGACGATTGAAGAGTTGTTTGCAGAATCTGATTACATTACTGTACACGTTCCATTAACGGATGACACAAGAGGAATGTTTAACCAAGAAACATTTGGCATCATGAAACCAGGCGTTCATATTTTGAACTTCTCACGCGGTGAGCTAGTGAATGAAAATGATATGGAAGCTGCACTTGAAAGCGGGAAAGTTGGCAAGTTCATTACAGACTTCCCGAATGAAAACGTGCTGAAAATGAAAAATGTCGTTCCAATTCCGCATCTTGGTGCCTCTACGCAAGAATCAGAGGAAAACTGTGCCATCATGGCAGCACGTCAGGTGAAAGGATTTTTAGAGACAGGGAACATCAAGAACTCAGTGAATTTCCCAAATACTTCCCTTCCTTTTACAGGAAATCGTCGTGTGGCAACATTCCATGAAAACGTTCCGAACATGGTTGGGCAAATCACACTGGCTGTATCAGGCTTTAATTTGAACATCGCTGATATGGTTAACAGAAGCCGTGGGGGATATGCGTATACGATCATCGACATTGACGGTGAAGTAAACGGCGATATCATTCCTAGCTTGGAAGAAAAAATCAAGCAAATCGAAGGCATCGTTACAACCCGTATTATTTAATTGAATCAGGAAGAAAGCATGAAGGAACGCCCTGATGCTTTCTTGCCCAAATGATAAATAGCAGTGCAAGCCTCAATTCCTTTAAGGAGTTGAGGCTTTTTAATTTGCATGGGTTTAGCGTTATAAAGGAATTGTTGGTAAGTTCAGTGTCTTCAAGATGCAATTCCTCCAGTTAATTCTCCTTAAACTCCCTTAATAAAAAATTAAGAAAAACTATTCATAATAAGTTTCACCAATATGAATAGGGAGTTAGTTAAAAAAAATCAAGGACAAACTACTTAGGGAGGATAAGATATGAAAAAGCTGATGTTCGTGAAGCTTGGATTAGATATTTTAATGGCCGTTACGTTCGTATTATTTTTCAATAAACAAGTATTAGGAGGATTAACGTTTCATGAAATTGCCGGGTTAGTAATTGCCGTATTATTTTTCATCCATGTGTTGCTCAATTGGCGATGGGTAAAAAAAGTCACGGTTAAATTGTTTGACCGCAAGCTACCTCTTAAAACAAAATTTGGTTATTTTTTAAACGTAATGTTATTAATTACAATGACCTTTATTATGATCAGTGGCATTTTTATTTCAAGAGTTGTATTCCCAAATATCAACGTTGGTAATGAACAATGGTTTAAAATTTCTCATATATCCATTTCGTTTTTAGTGCTTATTTTAGTTGCAGCTCATATTGGATTACATTGGAAATGGGTAATAAATGTTTTTAAAAATATGATGAAGTTCAGAACCCCCAAACCATTCATAGGGATTTTAGCAAGAGCAGCAACAATTGCTTTATTAGTGTTTGGGGGCTATCAAATGTACTCAACAAATTTCATCATGCAGCTGCAAGGAGTTGCGAACGTGTTTAATCTTTCTTCTTCACAAATGCCAGAAGGCGGCTTCGAAAGGGGAGAAAAACCGAACTTTCAAGAAGGGGACTTCAAAAGGGGAGAAAGACCAAACCCTCCGGAAGGCGGCTTCGAAGCGGGAGAAGGCCAATTTGAAAAACCAATGTCAGAAGGTAGCCTAAAAGGGGAAAAAGGCCAATTCGAGAGTTCGAATGCTTTAGGTGTTATCATAACGTATTTTGGCATTATGTCTGTATTTATAATTATCATTTATTATATGGAAAAATTTATAATGAGAAATAAAAGTAAAAAGAAAAAAACTAACTCCAGTAATGGGGATTTAACGAGTGTATAAAAAGCAATTCATACATAAACCGGATACTGCTTTTGTTCGTTATTACCTTTCGTTTTGTTCTCATCCTGCCTGAGGGAAAAACAAAAAGGGGAAATTTTACTTCTTCCTAAGCCTAGCTGGATTATCAAGAAGTACATACACTTTTGAAAGCCTATTTAAAAAATCACTAAAATTGGTAGGGAATATACTGGCTCAACTAATGTCCCTAAAAATTGTGACGATTCCGTTGATGCAGTATATTCGATGTTAAAAAGACTCCAACAGGAGGAAATTGCTCGGTATTGCCTACATTCCAAAATCCATAAATCGGGATAGGTATACCATTCTCTCCAATCATAAAAAAATAATAGCTAAAATTCTTACCCATATCATTACCAACAAAACGGGGTAGTAATCCATAAAAAATCCGGTCTTCAATTGAAAAACGGATTTTTTAATGATGATGTTCATGACTTTCTTCTAGTTTTTGAATCCCTTTTTGCAAGAATTTCAATTCACTTTGAGAAAGTTTTCCTACGATAAACTGTTTTTGAGGCATAATGATTGAACCATCGTTACTAGCATGTACTTTTATATAGTATAGACCATCACTATCAAAGTTTTTACTTAAACTATAAATACCGTTCCCCTCTGCCTCAGCTTGTTCCATACTATATTTGATGGAGCCATCTTGTTTCCATATCTCAAAATGAACAAAATCCGCGTTTTCAACCATTTTACCACCTTGAGTAAGCACAGCCTTTATCGTCTCCTGTGTATTAGCCGAAAAGGATGCTGGTATAATTATCTCAGCTTCAAGTGGTGTTTCTTCTTTGTATAGATTAGTGACATCCTTTTCAAGTGAACAAGCACTTAGCAATAGGCTGAAAATAAAGATTAAAGAAATACATATATTATTTTTCACGGCAAAAGCCACCCTTTACATATCGATTCATGCATTCAAAAACTTCTTAACTGCAGGTATTCTTTTAATAATTAACCAGTCAATTAGCCAAACGACAATAAGAGACAAACCAACCAAAGGAAACAAAATTCCTAGACCTATTAATAGAATTAGAAAGAATTTCATGTTGTTTATAGGAGGAGCTTTTGGTGCACCCAATCCTTTTTTCGGCTTTCGCTTCCACCATAAATAAAAACCACTAAATGCAACAAGCATAATTCCTAAACAAATAAGAAGGCTGATTATTTGGTTAATCAAACCAAATTGGGTCCCTTTATGCAAGGTAATTCCCCAAGCAACTATTTTTCCTATTAAACCGTAATGATCATAACGATAATCAGCTAGAACTGCACCGGAATATTGGTCAATATGTATAGTCGCTTCATCCTGTGCTTTCGGTGGAAAAGCTGACAATGTATAAACGCCATCCGTTTCTGTTGGAATATTAATGCTATAACTTGGATGCATACCCTCTCGATTCGCTATCGTAACTACATCATCAATGGACAGTGGGATAAAACCTTGAATATCTGAGATAGGTACATCTAAATTTTCTGCTGCCCAAGGTACATCTGCAATATCTTTTGTTTTAATTAAGGATGTTGGAGCACTTCCTGTCCATATGGAAGGAGGATACCCAGATCCGGAATTGGTAGTTAACGTTTGAAAGTTACTTCCCCAAAAACCTGACCAAGGCAAACCTGTCATAATTAAAAATAACATTCCTGCTGATATCCAAAATGCAGGTACTGCATGTAAATCTCTTCTGAAAGTATTTTTACCTTTATTTATTCTTGGAAAAAGAACACCAGAAAGACTTAACTTATTTTTGGGAGACCATAAATAAAGACCAGAGACAATTAACACAACTGCCCAACACGCAGCTAACTCTACAACTCTGTCTCCCAAGGTGCCAGCCATCAGTTCACCATGAAATTCTTCAATCTTATCCATAAGTCTGTCTTCATCTTTTAACTCTCCAATAGATTTACCTGTATACGGGTCTATAAAAATGGTAAGGGACTCATTATTAGCAGTAATGCTTACTTCGCTTGAACGGGAGGCAGTATCTCCGGGATGATATTTTGTCACCACTGCATCAGGGTATAGCTTCTTCACATTCTCAATCTGCTGAGATGCTGGTATCTTATCTCCTTGCTGAATAACCTCTTGATAGTCTTGGTAAAGCAAGTTTTCAATCTGTGGCTTAAATAAATAGATGGAGCCAGTAACTGCCAGAATAATAAGTAAGGGTGCAAAAATAATTCCAGCATAAAAATGCCATCTCCATACTGTTCTATACAGAGAAGTGTTTGGTTGTTTTGTTTCCATTTATTCAGGACCTCCGAGTCGTACTATTAATTTCACTATATAGATGATAAAAGAAAAATGTGAGAAAAATATGAAATTTATTAAAAAATTGGAAGTTTGTATTTGTTAAAGATGAATGAGCATATCGACTAAGAAGAATAACTGTAACTAAGGAGTGAATCTGCCGAGAAAGAGTTTGCAAGCAGTACAATAGGAAGGAATGAAGGGAAATGAGGTAAGTATGGCGAAAGTAATCTATAGAAATGTGTTGAATATAGGAAAAGCATCAAACACTCACTTGTTGAACGGATAAGTACCATGAAGGATGTTGAAGACAGACGCGTTGGCATTATTGTATAACGAAAATGTAAATGATCGAAAAAAAACATGAAGGAGTGTTGAATATGCACAAAAGAGATTGTTCCAAAAAGTGTCAGTGTTTCATCGTACCTAACTATATTCTTGAGAATTTGGCACAAAATGATGTGGAAGAAGCACGGGTCAGTTTAGCGAAAAGCCGTCATATGCGCAGGCGCAGAATCTTGAAAGAATATGATATTGATGGTGTTGTCGCTTTAACTGATGCAGGATCTGGTCCTCGTGGAGAATCTGCCCGCCATGTTTATGATTGCAGGGGAGGAACGAAACTCCGGGAGAATGAGGCCAGGAAAGAAGGGGATCGATCAAGTGCAGACCCAGTAGTTAACGCTGCATATGATTATAGCGGAGTTGTGCGTGACTACTTCAAGGATGTCTTGCATCGTAATTCAATTGATAACAAAGGCCTTGATCTCATTCTGAACGTTCATTATGGGAATAAATTCACGAATGCCTATTGGGACGGGGATGAAATGGTTTTTGGTGACGGCGATGGGGTCATCTTTAGCAATTTTGCCAATTCACTCGATGTTATTGGACACGAACTTACACATGGGGTTACGCAGTTCACAAGTGGATTGGAGTATGATGGTCAGTCTGGGGCCTTGAATGAACATCTTTCGGATGCGTTTGGAATTGCCATAAAACAATTTCATTTAAAGCAAACCGCGGGAGATGCAGATTGGCTAATCGGTGCTGATATAATGGGACCATCACTGAAAGGACAGGCGCTCCGTTCGATGAAAGCACCAGGTACTGCATTTGACAATAAGTTAATGGGGAAAGATTTGCAGCCTGATCACATGAGGAACTTCTATAAAGGAGATCGGGATAATCATGGTGTCCATATCAATAGCGGCATACCAAACAAGGCCTTTTATCTAGTATCGATGGAGATCGGAACGGACAAAGCGGCTTTGATCTGGTTCAATGCGATGCAGAATTTATTTGCAACGGCAAATTTCAATCAATTCGTACAAATTGTCATCAAGTCAGCGCAAAAACTTGTTGATAGTGGAGAAGTTCCGAAAACAGCTGTAGGGACAATTGAAAATGCTTTTAAAGCGGTTGGACTGCCTGAGTAGTCATAATCCATGAATAGGAGGCTTCATTTAACATGCATATCCAATTTAGCTGCATAGGGGGATTTGCCAACCTCGACTTGAACTTTCAGATAGACACAGATGAATTGCCAGAGGGAAAAAATGAGGAATTACTGAATTTAATGAAGACAGCTGACCTTCCAAATGCCCACCTAAGTAAAATGGCTGGAGCCAAAGCCCAAGGAGCGGACTCGTTTTCATACAAGCTGGATATAGCCGATGAAAAGCAGAAACAGTCCTTCTCATTTACTGACACAACAGCCCCGGAGGAAATACGGCCCTTATTGGATTACTTACGTAACTTAGCCATAGAAATAAAGATGGCAGAATAGATTAACTTTAATCAAATTTAGAAGAAAAAAGTCTATCATTCAGATAGACTTTTTTTACGTGTTCTTAAAACTTCACAAAAATGTCATTTCATTTCACTTTTTACATGGATTTTGGCTGTTTGTTCTCTAAATGGACACAAAATAACAAGGAAATATCAATCTAGAGTCGTAGATTTGAAAAGGAAATTAGAAATTATAGCTCTTTAATGAGAGCTTGTAAAGAGTTAGCCAGTCAAACAGGTAATTGAGTCACAATAGGGAAAGAATTTTGAAAGAGGTAAAAACAAAGCGGTTTTACAAAAAATGCATAAAATAGGATAATGGTCGCAGAGAGGTGAAGTGAATGACATATCAAGAAATGAAAGTGACGATACCCGGAAACAGCTGTACCCAATTCGGGAAGAGCATATTGATCTCGCAAATCCAATTCTCCACATTGGAGGCAATATTCGAAGTCGATGAGGCGGTTCAAAGAAAGCTTGATCTCAATAGAAGGACTGAAATCAGGGAGTTCATCATTGATTCTGTATCGGAAGGGGACTTTTACTTTTCCCCGTTCATCTTCTCGAGCAGGGGAGCGATCAAGGAAGAGAACGATGGAGGAGAACTGCCACCAGGAAGCAAAATATACATACTTGATGGTCAGCACAGGACCTACGCCCTAATTTCAGCCATCAGTCACTTAAGGGCGCGGAAGGAAGCGGAAGAAGAAATCGGTAACTTTAAGCAAGCGGAAAAGCTTCAAAAACAAATTGATAAGTTAAAGACCTACCCCGTCACCATTCAAATCTATTTAAATCTGGAAACGCATGAAGAAAGACAGCTATTCAATGATATTAATACGAAGCGAAAAGAGCCGCATATAGGATTGGTGATGAAGTACGATCAGCGGGATGAATATGCAGAACTGACACGGGACATTGCCAGGATATTAGAAAGTGAGATGGAGATAGAAGCCACCCTTTCGAGGATAACAGTGAACTGTACGGCGTTGACTTCGCTGACGATCATGAGGCGCTGCCTTATCGCTTTATTTGAAGGAAACGTCTCCGTGAAAACGGGCAAAGCCAATTATGGTGATGTAACCAAAGACGAAATCATCAGCATCGCAACCGCATTTTTCGAATCATGGCTGGAAATCTTTCCGAAGAAGATGGCAGACCGGAAAACATTCACATCCGGCTATTCCGGCATTCAAATAGCCCTTGCCAAAACGATCCACCAACTTCACAAACATCATGAAATCCCCTATGAAGAAGCAATCGATCACATGCTGCCATTGAAAGAAGCCTGCACATGGAAGCATGAGGATCCCTTGTTTTCACACATCTACGATCCCTTTAAAAAAAGAGTCAAAAACCATTCGACTACATACGCCATCCAGAAAACGGCTCTCGTGTTCAAACGAAAAATAGAACAGGAAGGAGGATGGCTGCATGATTCTAGGTGAATTGGACCGGAAAAGAAGGAAAATGGTTTCCTACTCAATCATGGAACTGGTCCACATGTATCGCAATGGACAAATCGCCACTAGGGAAATCAACCAGCTGCGGGTCCGGTCGATCAAGAATTATCTGTTGGACAATGCTTTAACGAAAAATATCTATCTGCCACCACTCGTTGCCAACAGCAGGGAAGGAACCATCCTTAATGGAGAAGCGTTCGAATTATCGATCATCGATGGAACCCAACGAATTGCGGCTTTCGCACAATTGGAGGACAGTATCCTTAAAGCGTTAAAGAAGGATGAAGAAAAAGTGAAACAAGCTTACGAACTGGATTCACTCATGAAGGAAAGCTCGATTGCCATCCAAGTATTTGAAGGGCTTACACAAGCGGAAGAATCCCAGCTCTATCTGGATCTCAATCTAAAAGGCAAGAAAGTGGCCCTTTCCAAACGGATTTCATTCGACTCGCGAAACAACCTCAACGTCATTACCAATCAGGTGCTTCAAACTCATCAATCGTTAAAAACAGCCGGTGTCGAACTTGAAAAGCGTTCCATCAATCGACCAGGCAATAAAAACCTGCTATCGCTATCGCAATTGAGGCAGGTCATCGGCATCTTCATGACTGGGAAGGTACACGTAAACATCGAAGAGAAAGTTTCATCAAGTCCGCTTTCTAACAGTGAATACATCAAACTCATTCATTTATATCTTAATGAACTATTCGACATATACCCGGCCGAACAGATGGGAGATTACACAAAATGCATGCTTGCCAGCTACCCTCTTTTCGTTGCCGTTGCGCTTTATGCCAATGACAAAATGGAAAACCAGCATATCGAACAAAGACAACAGCTGATTTCCACGAGAATGTCAAAATTGAAAGAGGTGGACTGGAGCCCTGCCAATCCCATTTGGAAGGAGTTTAAAGGAACGTACAAAGGACGGCCGCCATTATTTCACCTAAGCAAAGATAAAAACAATATCGAAGAGCTAGTGCGTTGGCTGTATAGCTGTTGAGGAGGTGAGGGAAATGTGATTTTGAAAACAGTAAAAAACCCCTAGGTGAGTACGTCCGGTCAGACAATCACCTAAGGGCTTGCGAGCAGGAGTATACCTGCCTCTATAACCAGTATACTCCTAAAAAATGAATAGTGAAATGGGGAGTGAATGGAATGATGATACGAAAAAACTATTTATTGAATATGGAAACGGTGGGAATGATGGAGCGTTACGATTCAAATGGTGTCGAGATGACGACGGTAGTGGAGGGAGAGAACACATTCCATGTTGCACAACCGCGTCAGGAAATCCTGAATAACACGCTAAACCACTTTGGCTTGGATCTGGATGGCGGTCTTGCAGCAGCCAAATCCGTGCTTGGCGGTAAATACAGGCTGCCCGTCTGCATAAATGCCCAGCTGGGAATGGTCTGGTTCTCCTCCCGCTCATTCCGGAAAAGAGGAGGGGTCTGGTTTTCCTACATTCACATTAGTGACCTCGAGGAAATGAACGAAAAAGAAACATTGGTCCACACAGACTATGGCCATTGCCTTCCTGTATCCTTAAGCAAAAATCAGCTTGCCTTCAAAAGGGACCAAGCATCCTATCTGCATACGACCTTCCATGGACGCTCTTTGGGCAAAAGAACCTTTTATTACGAGCCGGGAAGCGGAATCACCTTTTGCAAAGAACCTGGGGAGGTTCATTACAGGGTGAAAGGGAAGGCATAATAAAATCAATGAGAGGCAGACCGCCGAATTGGCGGTCTCTTGTATTTCCAACATATCATTGATCGTTTCTGCTGCCTTCTAGGTTAGGTTTTAATGAAATCGATCCAAGTTCTAGTAGTGTAAGAGAGATAACTGTCCTTTTTCCAAGCGATGCCGATTTGCCAGTTAATACGGGGGTTAAGGTGAATGACTTTAATCTTTCCTTCACTAACATCAATTTGTTCTAAATCACTTTGGGGGAGGATCGTTACATCCTCCACAAATCGCACAGTGATAAGGGGATATTCTTTGTGGAATAGTGCCATGAGTTCAGAGAAAATGTCCGACAAACCCCTTCTATTATCTTCTTTTTAATAGAATAGCTACTATTAATGATACTTGTAGGAAAATTATAATTAAAAAAGACAACATATAATCACTATCTAAAGATGCATTATAGCTAAGTATAAAAAATAAAATTACTGATATTACTAGGATAAAAATAAAATTAATAATGATTTGCCTCATAGCCCCTCCCATTCTAACAACAGATCAATAAGACAGAGTTAATGCATATGACCTTGTATCTGTAGTTTGAGTTGGTGTAATAGATAAACCGGCCGGATAAACTGACACAGAAGGTGTACCAGAAATTCTTTTATGACCATATTCTATTTTTATGTTTATTTTACCATTTTTAGATGTGGGAACATATACGTATTGTCCAATATACCCTTTATGCTTAGTTTTACTAGTAGAAGCTTTTAAATCATATGAACCAGCCACACCAGCACTTGGTTCCCAATTACTTGGAGAATACTTGATTGCATAATCAATCCAACGTCCATTTCCTTGTTGATCTTGAGAATATCTGTGTTGGTGTTGTGTTACTTTTCCTCCACTAGTTGGCAGATACAGTCCTGAACTTGAAGGGAAACCAATAGTCATTTTATCAACTAAATTATATGAAGGTGTTTTTAACCATTGAAAGTTACCGTACATATAAAATTTATTTTCTTTTGAACGATCACTAGTTACTTTATATACAGTTCCACCTAGTTTTATAGTTGTTGCAGCGATAGTTGCAAAAGTACTAACTTCCCTGGTTTAATAAATTCTGGTTCTATATCCATAATTTCTGATCCAGAATCTATAAGTTGAGCCTCCTCTTCAATTAATTGTCTTGCAACTTCAACAGGTAACTCCTCGGCTTCTTCTTGAGTATTGCCAACTTCATTTACAAAATAATCTAACTCTTCTTGAGTTAGTATTTCTTCACTACCGTTTGTACCATTTTCCTCAGCAAATCCTATTGTTGTAAAACTAAAAGAAAATAAAAATACTGATACTATAGATAGATATCTCGTTTTTTTGCCCCCCTTTAATACTATTATTCTATCATTGAGTAGTACTATTGTCTCATATTTTTGTATGAATTTATCGAAATTTGTAATTTAAATAAATTTTATCGATTAATGGAAAATTCCGAATGACCATTAAATAATAAAAATCGTTTCGCAAATTGTTAACTAATAGTGAATTCTGTAGAAAAGAAAAATAAAAAAAGTGATAAAAGTTTAAACCTAAACTTTTATCACTTTTTTACCTTGTTTTGAGTATGTTCAGCTTGGCGACATGTCCCTGCCTGCCAAATTTCGAAGGGCAAGGGGAAAAGGGTGAAGATTTTTTGAGTGTTTTTCTCAAAAAAATACTACCCGAACCTTGCGTGGAGAAAAGCCTTCTAGGAGATATAGAAGGCAATATTGGTCGAATAACCATTCATTTAAAAAACGTTAAGATCGTAGTTTTATGCTATAGAATCTCATTGCTACAGGGACACCCTCAATGTCAAAAGTACCATTATTTATTAGATGCCTAACCCGGTATTCAATAAATTCGTCTCCTAAATATTGTTCTAGATGACCAATTACTTCACCTACTAATCTTGCACTTTTCATAAAATCCCTATTCTTTTGTTGGCTGTGTACCTTTAGGGCCTTGTTGATGATGAATAGGTCATAAAAATCTTCATCAACGCCATGAACTTCACCATTATCCCAAATACGTAATACATCTTGTGCCTCAGCTAAAAGCTCCCATTCTTGATGGAGTTTTTTTCTATCCTCGATGGAAATAGGGGTGTTCGTTTTATTTTTCTCGTAGATCGACTTCAGTTTTTCCGGAGGAATTCCACCGGTAGTAAGAGGGGAGTATACCCTATTTGAACCCTTGAATTCTTCATGATAGGCTTTAGTCGTATTAATTAAAATGATGTTATTTCGTTTCTCATTCAATAAATACAAAACATATCTAACTCCTGTTTGTTCATGGGAACTATCGCCTGCCCAAAGGAAGATGGTGGTTTCTTCTGGAACATGACAAACTAAATCCTTAGTTTTATTAAAATCTTTCCCATAGTCCATTTCATAGTAATCATCTTCTGATAAAAACCGTGTTCTGAACCAATCTATTCTTTGTTTCACTCCAACTTCATCATGTAATTTCCAGATAGGTCCTACTGAAAAGATGTCCGAAAAACATAGCACCTGCTCTTCATTTTCCATACCTAGTTCTCTTAGACCCATTTTCAACGATCCAGAAGTTGATTGTCCAAAAACAATGTGTAAAACTTCACTCTTATTTATCACAGCTCTTGCACCAACTTTTTGTACAAGTTTAACTCATTTGCGGTAAATAATCTAATAAGCTTTATTTTATTGGAGCTACGAGTAGCGCCAATAATAAGTAATGCATCCGTTAGTGTTCCTGGTAAGGGCCGGAAATTCTCTATACCTGCTTTAATTCCAATAAAAAGTAAAAAAGGTTTCGGGATGAAGCCATTCCGAATCCTTTTTATCTACAAACTGTAGCTAAAGCATACAGGTTTTTAGCCTTTTTCTCGCGGTTTATCTTCCACTAATCCCCATTTAGTTCATTAAGAGTTCATCTTTTTTCATCTTTCAAACCGTCCAAAATGTGTATTTTCTCGCTTTATAAGTGCATCACCAAAATTGATTCTGCTCATAAGTCTCTCATGGTCCGAAGGAAAACGTTCTTTAATGTTTGCAACTCCCTCTATTGTTGGGATATCACGATCAGGGCTAGGACGTTCTTCTCTTTGAAATCCGTGGCTCAAACCACGATCAATATCGTTGTCAGCATTATTATTAGTAAGATCTCTACGTGTATCAAGGTTCCCTGCATTATTATCTTGTGGCATGTATTTCACTCCTTCGCTTATATTATTTACTGAAGGCATTAATCTATTCGCACGTCGTACTAATTCCTATCCGTATAATAACGAAAACATCTAATAGGTGCAGGGGCAATTTCGAACTTTATTCATCAGGGAAAAGGGCTGGAGGAAACCGTGTCATATAAAGGTTCCAAGAAATGATTGGCTGTTTGCCATCGGAGTTTGCATTGTGATTAATTTGGCCATTTGGGGCAGAAATGGTTCATGTGGATATGATTGATCATCGTTATTACGAATCAAACCGTTGATGTGAGTGTTGCAGCTTTCATGCAAACAGGACTAGCGAAGCATTTAGGCTTTAAAAATGTAGATAGTCATAAAAAATAACCAGTCAAGCTACATTGCTCAACTGGTTACTGACTTTAAATGTTAAATTCGAGTTAAAAAAAGACGATTTATTATGGGAACTGTTGTGGAATATACATTGATATAATTCAGAAATTGTGATAAATTAGTATAGAAACACATTTTTAAATACATCGAAACAGTTTACCCCTTACTATAAGTATAAGGTAAAACCCACCTCTAGTCAACCCCTATTTTTATTTTTTGAAGGAGTGTCTGATATGAACAATGAGATTCGGCAGGAGCAAGAACGTTTGGATGAGGTGATAGAAACAATTACGAAACAAATCAGCAAAATAGAAGGAGAAACTTCCCGGCGCAGAAAAGAAGTTGTTAATATCCGTAAACACTTTTGGGATGATCTCAAGGTTAATATGGATACTTTTGATGATTACCTCGAGACCATCATTGGCTTAAGGCAGCAGGCTCAAGACTTGTCACAAAGCGAAGGCGCACATAGATATTCCTTCAAGAGGTTGTCTACACTGCGCCGCATGCAGGAAGTTCCTTATTTCGGTCGGATCGATATCACTGAAGAAGGGTCCGAACTTACGGAACATATTTATATCGGGACCTCCACTCTTACTGATACAACAGGAGAAAACTTCATTGTCTACGATTGGAGGGCTCCGATTTCGAGTGTTTATTATGACTATCCTCCCGGCCCCGTACAATACTCTACTCCCGGAGGCATGATTTCTGGGATGTTGGAGAACAAGTGGCAATACATGATCAAGGGAGGCGTTATCGAATCAATGTTCGATACGAGTCTCACCATTGGAGATGAGATCCTGCAGCAGGTGCTTGGCAAGGGAACAGATAAGCATATGCACAGTATTGTTGCTACCATTCAACGGGAGCAAAATAGGATCATCCGGAACGATCGCGGACGTCTGCTCATTGTTCAAGGTGCCGCTGGCAGCGGCAAGACATCAGCTGCCCTCCAACGGATCGCTTACTTGCTCTACAAGAATCGGGAATGGCTAAAAGCCGACCAAATCATTCTATTCTCCCCTAACTCAATGTTTAATAACTACGTATCAAATGTGTTGCCCGAACTTGGCGAAGAGAATATGCAGCAGGTAACATTCCAGGAATACTTGGATCATCGTCTGACTGACTCGTTTCAAGTTGAGGATCCTTATGAGCAATTAGAATTTTTGTTGACTGCGGCGGATGATCCTTCCTATAGCACTAGGACAGCGAGTATCCAATTTAAGGCATCGATTCGCTTCTTTGAGATAATCAAAACATACAGACAATCACTAGAACTTTCTGGAATGATCTTTAGAGGGTTAAAGTTTCGGGGGGAAACGCTCGTCTCCGCCAAACAAATCTTAGAAAGATTTTATAACACAGACACCACATTGCGTTTTCACAATAGGGTTGAAAAGTTGAAAGACTGGTTATGTGAGTTACTTGATGAAACGGAAAAGTCTGAGTTGAAAAAGCCTTGGGTTCAGGAGGAAATCGAGTATCTTAGCAAAGAAGACTATCAAAAGGTATACACCCACTTACAGAAAAAACGCGGCGAAACTGAAGATTCCTTTGACGAATATGAGAAAGAGCAAAAAATGCTCGAGCGTATGATTGTTCGTAAGAAATTGAAGTCGTTACGCAAACGGGTAAAAGCACTACATTTTATCAATATTAAGGGAATCTACAAGCAACTTTTTGACGAACAAATACGGATCGAACTGTGGAATGAGGGTAAAACACCTGCCGAAAGGGAAATATGTTTATCAACGCAAAAAATGCTGGACGAAGGTAAACTGCATTACGAAGACGCGACTCCATTTTTGCTGCTGAAGGAGCTAATTCTAGGATTTCAGACGAATACCGCTATAAAATACGTGCTTGTAGACGAAGCACAAGATTATTCTCCATTTCAATTCGAGTTTTTGAAACGGTTGTTTCCTTCGGCAAGGATGACGGTGCTCGGTGACTTTAACCAGGCAATATTCGCTCATGCCAGCGAACGGGTAGATTTCCAGACTCTTGCCAGTTTATACGGAATAGGAGAAACCGAGAGTATAACCTTGGATCAAAGCTACAGATCCACAAAGCAGATTATAGAATTTACACGTGAACTAGTTCCTGAAGGCCATCGAATTAAGGCATTCGATCGTGAAGGCGAGAAGCCTGTACTAACTCAAGTGCCTAACCTTGATGAATTGCACCGCAAAATCGTGTCTAAAGTCAAAGACTTTCAAAGTCGTGATTATAATACAATCGCAATAATATGTAAATCTGCTGCCGAAAGTGCCGCGGCATACGATGCCATTAGTATCATTGGTGAAATTAAACTCGTACAGAAAGGCACAAATGAATATGAACAGGGTGTTGTTGTCATTCCGGCTTATTTGGCCAAAGGCATCGAATTCGATGCTGTCATCATTTATGATGCATCTGTGCAAACATATGGTGATGAGAGCTTACGAAGATTATTCTACACCGCATGTACCAGGGCTATGCATGACTTACAAATATATACGGTTGGCGAACCCAGTCCTTTCTTGCTCAACGATGCAACGAAGCATTTACTTCTGACAAATTAGCGCTTCCTTTTTTCTCCTTTAATTTTATTATTCTTTTATCAAATACTATAAAAGAATCTTTAGAAAAGGAGGAGATGAATTGAATAACGAGAAAGAACAAGTGGAAACGGGAGGAAGCCAGGCGACTGGTGAATCAACAACTCAAACAGTTAATGATGGTCATTATCATTATCCAGGGCCCATTGAAGAAGGCTATAGTGGAAATACAGGAAGAGCAGTGCAGCCTTCCCGGAAAGAAAATAGCGACATTCCTCAGAACAAAGACACAATAAATTACACTCGCGCTTTAAAGTAGATTCTCCAACTTAGTAGGGTATTTGGGAATTACATTTATAGGATTATTGGTTTATGGTTATACAATATGGACAGCAGCTTTTTTGAAACCTGTGTAGAATTTAGTTCTATGCAGGTTTTTTTCGTGATCTTGATAAGTTCCTGGTATAAAGGACGGGCTCTTCAGACTGTAGACAAACTCGATAATCGATTTTAGTTTTTTGAGGGTTTGTAAAATTAGAACGTTCTTTCCACTCCAGGCACTCGATTTCCGCGGGCGGTCCGGGAGCCTTCTTGGCGCTCTTTGCGCCTGCGGGGTCTCCCTTGGACGCGCTTTTCCCGCAGGAGTCTCGCACCTTATGTTCCAATCACTATTGTTTAAAATTTAGAAGCCCTCTCTATAAAGGACGGGCTCTTCAGACTGTAGACAAACTCGATAATCGATTTTAGTTTTTTGAGGGTTTGTAAAATTAGAACNTTTAAAATTTAGAAGCCCTCTCTATAAAGGACGGGCTCTTCAGACTGTAGACAAACTCGATAATCGATTTTAGTTTTTTGAGGGTTTGTAAAATTAGAACGTTCTTTCCACTCCAGGCACTCGCTTTCCGCGGGCGGTCCGGGAGCCTCCTCGGCGACTTTGCGCCTGTGGGGTCTCCCCTAGACGCGCTTTTCCCGCAGGAGTCTCGCACACCCGTTCCAATCACTATTGTTTAAAATTTAGAAGCCCTCTCTATAAAGGAGGGCTTCAGACTGTAGACAAACTCGACAATCGATTTTAGTTTTTTTGAGGGTTTATAAAATTAGAACGTTCTTTCCACTTTAGGCACTCGCTTTCCGTGGGCGGTCCGGGGAGCCTCCTCGGCGCCTTTGCGCCTGTGGAGTCTCCCCTAGACGCGCTTTCCCCGCAGGAGTCTCGCACCTTATGTTCCAATCACTATTGTTTAAAATTTAGAAGCCCTTTCTATAAAGGCGGGCTTCAGACTGTAGACTTAGTTTTTTTGAGGGTTTGTAAAATTAGAATGTTCTTGGAACGTAGGGCACTCGCTTTCCGCGGGCGGTCCGGGAGCCTTCTTGGTGCTCTTTGCGCCTCGGAGTCTCCCTTGGACGACGCTTTTCACGCAGGAGTCTCGCACACCCGTTCCAATCACTATTGTTTAAAATTTAGAAGCCCTCTATATAAAGGAGGGTTTTTATATCAATTTCCCAGACTCCCGTTATTCATCAACCACATCTGATCCATCAAAATCGGAAATTACGATCTATCAAACAGCTCAGCCCCAGATATACCTGGGTTGTCATCTCGTAAGGATTTAAAATAAGATCAAGCTCTTCCTCTGTTAACACATCATATTGCAGGCATAGTTCAAGTACTGATTTTCCTTTTAAAATGTAATTTATGCTACGTCTGATTGTTTAATTGAATCAACGTAATGGTTTGCTTTATCCTGGTCAAATTCACCTTCCGCCTTCGAAATGACAATCGCCGCCAATGAGTTCCCCACGACATTAACCGCTGATCTTCCCATATCCAAAATTCGATCGATACCGGCAATGAACGCAACACCTTCCACCGGCAGTCCCATAGAACCAAGTGTTGTTAAAATAACAACAAATGACGCACCCGGAACACCAGCTATTCCTTTTGACGTTAACATCAATACTAGTAACAACGTAATCTGTTGTGTAATGGACAGATCAATCCCATACATTTGTGCCACGAAAAGCGAAGCAAGTGCTTGATAAATCGATGAGCCGTCCAAATTAAATGTATAGCCTGTTGGAATAACAAATGAAGTAATGGATTTCGGGCAGCCAAAACTCTCCATTTTGTCCATAAGCCTTGGCAATACCGACTCTGAGCTTGCTGTTGTAAATGCCAATATCAGTTCATCCTTTAACACTTTCAGGATAACAAAAATGCTTGTCCCGGACATTTTCGCAATTATTCCAAGAACGACGAACACAAAGAAGACCATCGTCACATAAACAGCAACTACTAAGTTCCCTAAAGGGACCAATGTTGCAATACCAAATTTAGCAACGGTTACACCAATCAGCGCAAATACACCAAAGGGGGCAAATTTCATGACTAGATTCGTCACCCAAAACATGACTTCCAACACACCTTCAAAGAATCCAAGAATAGGCTTTCCTTTTTCTCCTATCGCAGCCACACCTAAGCCGAATAAAACAGAAAAGAAGATGATCGGTAATAAATCCGCTTGAGCCATTGATTCAAATACATTTTGAGGAACAATATGAGAAATTGTTTCCCCAAAGCCACCGCTTCCAGCCGTCTTTGTTGTTTCTTCATATTTTGAAATATCACCTTTTTCAAGCTTGCTTGTATCTAAACCAGACCCCGGGTGGAACAGGTTTGCCGCCAATATTCCAATAACAATGGCAATTGTGGTGACAATCTCAAAATAAAGAAGAGTCTTCCCACCTAACTTTCCTAGTTTTTTTATATCGCCCACTCCCGCTATTGAGACTACTAATGCAGCCATGACGATCGGGATGACAATCATTTTAATTAAATGAATAAAAATATCGCCAATCGGTTGCATGATGGCCATGGCTGTTTCATTACCATGGAATAAAGCACCGACACCGATACCAAGTACAAGTGCAACAAAAATTTGTGTAGCTAAGCCAAACTTTTTCATTTAAATTCCCCCTATGCAATTGTTTGTTAACGCTTTCAATATTTAGATTATTCTAAGTTTATAATCAACCTACTGAAAACTACTGGAACCTACTGATACTTACAAGTGATAGAAAAAATAAAAATTTCAGTCAAAACCCATCTCTCTTTTTTACCAGTTCATGTGTTATCTTTTTATAAAGTGACTGGGGAGGGACCATATTGAAAGAGAGAATAAGGATATTACTATTGATTATGATTGCAGTGCCTCTTGCGGGTGAATTCAAGTTTTATCCATTCGACGATACATACAGAGTCAGTTTGGGAACCCCCGTCTTTTTCTTGTTTTTGCTGTGGGGGAGGGGAATCAACCCGAATATTGCAGGCATTTTAACGGGGATGAGTGTGTTTGTTTTTCGTTTTTCACTGGCAGTTGGAATACGGGACATATCTGTTGAGGAAGCGATGTATCTTCATTTTCCCGCCTTTTTCTATTACTTCATCTTCGCGTTCGCCTTTCATAGGACGAAATTGAACGAACGGCACGACCAGCCGTTTATGATCGGGCTTTTAGGAGTATTGATCGAGCTTTCTGCAGGTGTATCGGAATTGGCGATCCGTTCCTTCTTGGCCAATCAGGACACACCATCGCTAGATATTGACCAACTCGTGTTAATCGCCTTCATTCGAAGCTTTTTCGTTCTCGGTTTTTTTAATATATTAAAGCTGAGAGAAGCAAAGTTCGCAGAAAAAGAGCAGCGCATGCAAAAGGAACAAATGCTGCTTTTCATTTCAAGTTTGTATGAAGAAACGGTTCAACTGAAGAAAACGATGCAAGATGCAGAAGAAATCACCCGCACATGTTATGATTTTTATCGTCGGTTAAAATCAGACGAGACGAACGGCCCCGATGCGCAAACGGCGCTGCAGATTGCTGGTCTTGTGCATGAAATCAAAAAAGACAACCAGCGGATTT
Source organism: Peribacillus sp. YIM B13481 (assembly GCF_042787985.1). Taxonomy (NCBI): domain Bacteria; kingdom Bacillati; phylum Bacillota; class Bacilli; order Caryophanales; family Bacillaceae; genus Peribacillus; species Peribacillus sp. YIM B13481. The sequence continues at coordinate 4,881 of NZ_JBHZPE010000041.1, read as the reverse complement.
ATGCGGGGTTATCGGAACTCATGTCTACCGAAAACCTGCAGGAATATATGAACATCGGACAGCTTTGTAACATAATGGTCGTGTCCAATAGACGATATGCAGAGTCCCTTCACAAAGATATTTCATTTTCCTTGCATATAGATGGGGATCATCCTCCCTACCATGTATTTATGGTATTATCATTAATAAATAATTTGTTGGCCAATGCAGTGGAAGCCATTAAAGAAGAGGGATACGTATCGCTGCATGTGAAAAGGAAAGATCAATCCGTGGAGTTTTGCATCAGTGACAATGGACCCGGCATTGCACCGAGGCAGAAGGAAGTCATTTTTACGGCAGGGTTTACAAAGAAATTTGATGCGGCGGGAAACCCTTCGACGGGTATCGGTTTATCATATGTGAAACAAACTGTTGAAAAATTTGGAGGACATATAAGGCTTATGGATAACTATAAAGAAACCGTATTCATCGTGGAACTTCCGATTAATGCGATTATAGAGAAAGGGTTAACGAGATGAATTATTTCATTATAGATGACGATCCTGCCATTCGAGAAATGCTGACAGAGATGATTGAAGACGAAGACTTAGGAAAAGTGGTGGGTGAAGCAGAAGACGGATCGTTAGTGAATAATAGCTTGTTGTTTTTAAAAAAAGCAGACGTTGTCCTAATTGATTTGCTCATGCCAATAAGGGACGGAATTGAAACGATCAGGGCTCTTGCTGATGGATTTCAAGGAAAGTTTGTGATGATTTCGCAAGTGGAGGCGAAGGACCTGATTGGAGAGGCGTATAAATTAGGGGCGGAATACTACATTACAAAACCGCTGAACCAAGTTGAAATTTCATACATATTAAAAAAAGTAAACAAGCGGGTACTGGTGGATCAATCGATCCAGGGCATTCAACAATCGTTGAACTTATTTACAGCCCCGAAGTCAACGTTCGTGTCCCCCTCACATACAAAAAATATAATGGAAGCCGGACGTTCCTTAATTTCCGATTTAGGTATGATTGGGGAAGTGGGAAGCGAAGATTTACTAAACATTTTACGATTCCTCCAAAATGAAAAGCAAAGACTCGGTTCTGCCTACACGTTTCCATATTTAAAGGAAATTTTTGCAGGAATCGCTGTTGAAAAGCTGGGAGATCAAGCTGGAGAGGCCGAAATCCAGAAAGAAATGAAAGCCTCTGAGCAGCGTGTCCGCCGCGCTCTTCACCAGGCGCTCATCCATATCGCATCATTAGGATTGACGGATTATCTGAATCCAAAATTCGAAGCCTATTCTTCCACATTTTTTGATTTCTCGGAAGTCCGCAAGAAAATGCTGGAGCTAGAAGACAAAAGCAAAAAAGTAAGCAACCAGAGCCGCAATAACCTGAAAAAGTTTATCCAGGTGTTGTTTATGGAAGCGAGACAGATGGTAAAATAATAAACCCTAAATTAAACAACGAAAACGTGACTGAAACCAAAAACACAAGCCGAATAGATTGAAAATTTACAAAACAATTAATTGTAGGATAAAGACAAATCCGTTCAAATGGTTTTGTCTTTATCGCTTTTTTCTTCATATTCGATATAGTGTTTTGTATCTTGTTCATGGTAGTTTCTTTTAACATCATCTTTTTTCCCCATAATCATGTCATCGTAAGGTGTATACATGCTAGAAGGAGTTTTCTTTTTGAAAATCATCCTGTAGCCAATCAATCCGATACTGCCAACTACAATAATAGTAAATAGATACGAAACCATACAAGCCCCTCCAGAACTTATCTATGCAGTAAATAAGATAAGTGTAATTACCATATTATAACATATGATAAAGGGCCAATTTTACTCTATATCTTTTATTGCATGTACAGATAAGGAGCAGTGGAATTACGGATTACAAAGAAGGACTCGTTTTTAATTTAGAACAGTTCGGACATAATATACTTGGAGGTGAAGCAAATGAGCAAAAAGACAGGAAGAGGTCGAATCGCACCAAGTGTTAACCCGCAGGGACATGGAAAAGATGTGGAATTCTCCACTGAGCCAAAAAGCGAGCTTGAAAACAAGGCAAAAAAGTCCAATACAAAATAAGCGCATTGGGCAAAAATATGGTCATAATTCATAAAGAATGCCCTTCTCTTAGACGAGAGGGGCTTTTATATTCTATAAGAAGGCTCAATTTGCATAGAATTATAAAAATATCCTACATTGAATATTGGTTATTTAGGCTTATGAGGCGTGATTCTTCATTTATTTTGCAGAATACTCTTCATGATAAACGGGAAGTGTTACTGAAATCGTTGTTCCCTTATTCAAAAGGCTAGTTATATGAAGTGTTCCATTCATTGTTTGGATGGTCTTAACAGCTACCATTGATCCTAACCCTGTTCCTTTTTCTTTGGAACTGTAATAAGGTTCGCCAAAACGATTTATTTGTTCCTTGTTCATTCCTATTCCATTGTCACTTATTTCGATAATGATGTCGAAATTATTTACATAGGAAACAATACTAAGTTCCCCGCCGTTTGGCATTGCTTCTATACCATTTTTAATTAGGTTTAGGAAGCATTGCTTGAAATGCTGAATATTCCCCCGGGTAATGCCTGGAGTCAACTGTTCAGATATAGTAATTAAATTCATGCTAGCCAATGGTTTTATCATTTCAATTACATATCCTATTTCACGGTTAATTGAAATATTATCCACCTTTTCGATTGCAGGTTTTGCAAATGCTAAGTATTCACAAATAATGGATTCTGCACTATTAAGCTCTCTAACAACATGCTGTATATATTGCTCTTTTACTTCTTGAGTTAGATCAGGAGCCTTTAGCAGTTGAACAAATCCTTTCACAACTGTTAAAGGATTTCTAACTTCATGTGAAATACTTGCAGCAAGCTGACTGACTACCTCCATTTTTTCAAGCCTTATCATTTGTGTTCGGATTAAAATCGCATCTTTTAAAATTTCCATGATATACACAGCCAAACCGATAATGAAAGGAGGGAGGATAATAAAGTAAAATACATACGCCTCCGTTATTTGAAAATATTCAGACATAATGAGTGAAATAAGGCTGGTAAGTATTCCTAGAAACAAAATTAATAGTATGGAGCTATTTAGCTTATTTTTTCTATTAAAAGTATTGAATTTTGAAGAAAATAGAGCCGTTATAATAAATATAACCATATAAACAATTAACGTAAGGGAATTGAAACCATAAAAAGCAAACCTAAGAGTTAATATTATGACTAACAGGGCAGCCCCTACAGGCCAACCACCATAAAGTGTCCCTATTATAAAAGGAATTTGCCGGAGATCATGGATACAGTATTCATCTATATAAATAGGAAACTTCATACATAATATAATAGGAATGCTCATGCATGCAGTGATAAGGGTCTTGGGGTACTGACTTAACTTTTTGACATGATCTAATAAAGTATAATAAATCAAAATACTTACTAAAATATAAAAGAGATTATCTAATATGTTTTGATTAATAAAATTCATTGGATTCTCCCGGAAATTAACAGTTTGGTCTATTATACAAGAATAACACTAAAAAGGAGCGTTTAATAAAGTGATTTATTTACAGAAGGACATTTAAATTCAAAAAAAGTTGTTTAAAGCGCCTCTAGGTATTTACCGATTTATCAATTGTAAATTTTGTTTTACATAATAAAGGAAATATAATATAGGTAGAGGTGATTTTCATTGAAAAGATGGACAAGAGAAACAGAAATTGACGCTCCAATTGAACAGGTTTGGAAGTTTCTTGATGGTTCTGTAGAAAATATGCAAAAAATCATGTCTCAAGTAGTTGAACACAAGCCCGTTAAAATAACGGAAGAAGTGGTTGGAAGCGTATATCGCCAAAAATATCGAGAAGGAAAACGTACAGAAGAGTATGATATAGAAACATTAGAATATTTGAATGAAACTAATGAAAAAAAGCTAAAAGTAGGCTTTACACTTGCTAAAATGTTTGAAATTACAGCTTTTTATGAACTAAAAAAAATCAATGATAATAAGACTTCCTTTACATATACAGTCACCAGCCGACCGATAAAGTGGTTTTTGAAATTACTTTTATTATTTGCCACCGATAAAGTGGTAGTTGAATTTTTAGAACGTGTCAAAAATGTAGCTGAAGCAGAAACGGGTAGGTAATGATTTAAGTTTACTTAAAATCTGTGCATAAGAATCCACTTGAACAATTTTTTCAAGATGGATTCTTTTTATTAGTGTATTAATCTTTCAAACCTTGGCACCTCTGGTGCCAGTTTTTTTTGTGGGGAAAAAGGTATCACATGAGAGGTGTAATGGGTTCACCTCTTTTTAACCCCTCTACTATTTTTAAGGAGAAATATTCCGAATATGAAAATCCTGAGTTCAATTTTGGGATCGATTAATTTGAATTTTTGGCTATTATGCCATTATAGGAATAAAAATTAAAAATGGGGAGAAGAAAATGAAAAAGCAGTTGATGAGGGTAGGGAGTTTATGTGTTTTATTGAGTATGTTTAATTTAAATGCTGTATTGGCAGAGACAAATTTAAGTAATGATGTAAATGAAAATATGGATGATTTGCCTATGGATTTACTCGAGGAACTTGAAGGTGCTGACACCTTTTAAGAGAACCATACATGAATTAGTGTTTGATGGACTTATAGATCAATTAGGCTTAGTTGTTAGCACACCAATCCTAAGCAAATTCCTCCGAGCCGTTTCATTAATGTCCAAATATACAATAAATACAATTTATGTAACTTTATACATAATTTATATGTTAATATTTGATTAGAATAGTGGAGTTAGTATAGTTTCATGGACACATTTTAGTTAAGTCCTTACAATGATTTTTGAGAGGATGTGTCCGTCTTGGA